>CAZPJZ010000007.1:0-20373 GCA_964586995.1 uncultured Pirellulales bacterium
TGCCGATGCGTGCACCTTAGTATCTGATATTCCATAATTCCGCCCTTTTGGAACTTCAGCAAATCCCCAGTTCGGATCAAAAACCACCCATACTATTATCTCTAAATGGGCCCTGCACGTCAAGACTTGTCAAGCCAGGCAAAATAATCCATTTCTACAAGCCTGCATGGCCCTTTCTTGCAGTTGTACCCGTGAAGTGTTTGCCCTGAATCATGATAACTTTCAAAAGAATTTCCTTGAAGTAAAGGTGGCTAATCTGGTATAAATAGAGGTGCTCGGGTTTGTTATAAGGAAGGATGTCGGGGCAAATCCCATAAATAGCCTTCCTGCACAGACACAGACTCCCGATGCAGGGAGCGTCTTTTATCGGGCGTTTTGCGGCGAATGGCTTAAGGCAGGCAGTGCAGTCAATATTCACGATAATAGTAAAATCGGTGCTTGCTGAGGACGGCGGATGCTCTGGTGTGTGACCAGAGCAAGGTTATCTTACTCTTTGTTGAAGGAGGAATGAATTATGATGTGTAGAAAGATTGTTGGTTTAGTTTTTTTTGGCCTTGTGATAGGCCTCAGCGCCTCTGCTGCTATGGGCGGCATCAGTTATCTCGACCCGGTCGGTGGATGGACGTACATCTATACCGGTGACCAGGCTGCCTATGATAACACTGTACCCACTAATGAGTCTTTGGACGGATGGTGGGGCCACAATGACTTAGCTGGCGGTGATTCTGATTCCTGGGACGGTTCACCCATCGGCTCGGGCAACTTCGGCGGCGTTATGTCAATTATCGAGGGTAATGTGACATTCCTGCGCATACAGGATGCCGGTGACCCCAGAGACCACGCCCCGAACCCGGGCGACCCCAGCAACCGAAAGTTGATGTTCACTCACGAGCTTGCTCGGGATGGTATCGACCCTGCTGCACCCATCCTTGACAGTGGAGTAACCTTATCGTTCCGTGCCCGTGTAGCTACCACAGGACCGCTGGATCCCCTTAAGGGCGATGGCGGCAGTCCCACAGGCCCATGGCCGGCAGGAGGCGACGGCTACGTCGTCCACCACGAGGGCAAGGGTAACTTTGGAATCCGCCAGAATACGGGCGATGCGGTTATCTCGTTCTGTTTAGTTCTGGCCGGTGATGCGCATACCACAAAGATACCGGCTGGCCGGCAGGGATTGTGCATGAACAACCTCAACGGAACCTCGCCCAGCGCCGACGTGGATATCGAGGGAAACGACGCTGGGACACTCAACCTGCTGGATATTGCCGACCCCACACAGTGGCACGAATTCTGGATACATATCGTGGGCGATACGTCCGGCGGCGGCACACACAAGGTCACTATCTGGATGAACGGAAATACAGGTACCCCTGACGGTGTCTTCCACGTCACCGCCGGTAACGGCAACGACGAGAACTACAGCTACTTAGAGATGGGCTGCGGTTCTACAGCTCAGTATGGTGCGTTCGACGCGGATTTCTTCGCCTACAAGCCCGGCCTAATTGCTCCGGTGCCGTCTAATCCTAACCTGGCTCGTGCCGTGAATCCCGCGCCGGGAGCCATCGTGGGCATAAACGACGCAGTCCCTCTTGAGTGGCTGCCGGGAGCAAGCGCGAAGTTCCACGATGTGTACTTCGGGACGAATAAAGCCGATGTCAACGATGCCGATGTCTCTGATACAACAGGGGTATATCGCAACCGGCAAAGTGCGGCGATCTATGTGCCCTCCGAAGCTCTTGAATTCGGCAAGACTTACTACTGGCGGATCGATGAGGTCGAGGCCAACGGCACGACTATACACAAGGGCGATGTCTGGAGCTTCACCATCAGGGACCATCTGATTGTGGACGACTTTGAGGGCTACAACGACCAAATTAACTTGATATATCTTACGTGGATAGATGGTTATGGCTCGCCCGCCCAGGGTATCCCCGGTAACGGGACCGGCTCGACCGTAGGGAACACCGATGCTCCCTATGCTGAGCGGACTATCTTTCACGGTGGCAGCCAATCCATGCCCTTGGCGTACAATAACTCCGGCGCGGCAAAATTGTCTGAAGCCTCAGCTAAGATTGACGACTTAAAGAGCGGCCGAGATTGGGCAACGCACGGAGTCAAGATGCTTTCGCTGTGGTTCAGGGGCTATCCGGCTTATGCCGGCAGCTTTGTTGAGGCTCCAGCCGGCACGTTCACTATGAAGGCCGGCGGCGCCGACATCTGGGGCAATGCCGACCAGTTCCACTTTGCATTCAAGGAGGTCAGTGGTGCCAGCACGGTGGTGGCAAAGGTGCTCAGTGTAAGCAACACGGACCCGTGGGCCAAGGCTGGCGTGATGATCCGTAATTCGCTTGACCCAGCTTCCACACACGCAATGGTCGTCGTTACGCCGGGTAACGGGGTGGCGTTCCAGTATCGTGCCACTACAGGCGCTGCAAGTACAAATGCAGCACAGCAAACTGGAATTGTAGCGCCTCAGTGGGTCAAGATAGAGCGTACGTTAGGCGGCCTCATTAGGGGCTATTATTCTGCCGACGGCGTGACTTGGACGCAGTTGGGCGACGTTGTTGGAACGGTGATTATGGATACGCCTATGTACGTAGGCTTGGCTCTGACCAGCCACAACGTCAATGAGACCTGCGTTGCACAATTCTCCGATGTCAGCTTCCCGGGCACCAGCGTTGGAGCCCAATGGTCTGGCCAGGACATCGGCATCATCAGCAATGAGGCGGTGCCGATGTACGTGGCCATATCCAATCCCAACGGGACGCCCGCAGTCGTCTATCATGAGGACCCCAACGCCACGCTGATAAGCACCTGGACGGAATGGCCCATCGACCTGAAGAAGTTCGCAGACAAGGGTGTCAATCTGGCCAACGTGGACAAAATCTTCATCGGCTTCGGAAACAGGGAGAATCCACAGGCTGGTGGCAGGGGCAAGATGTATTTTGATGATATCGGGTTGTACCCGCCGAAGTGTGTTCTCAGTAAGGTAGTAGGACTGGAGGCCGACTTCACTGATGACTGCGTAGTTGATATGGCTGACCTTGAGGTAATGGCGGCCGCTTGGCTCGATAGTGACTTCACGAGGCCCGGCCCGTTGCTGGTCCACTACAAGTTCGACGAAGGCGCCGGAACGGTTGCAGCCGATAGCAGCGGCAACGCCAATAACGGCGCGTTCTCCGGCACGGCTACCTGGGCGCCGGGCAGAGGCGGCGGCTTCGCGGCGGCCTTTGACGGCGGCGTCGGCCAAGTCACGGGCGCCGGCACGTACCTGAACGGCCTGAGCGCCTTGAGCTTCGGTGCCTGGATCAAGTCCAACGTCATCGGGACCGACGCGGGAGTCATCATCTTCACCAACCCGGACGGCACCGACCAGCGCGATATCCGGTACGACTTAGCCGGATCGAGCGGCGGTGGTACCAACGTGATCAAGTACGGCGTGGCCACAGAGGAAGGATCACATGAAAACGAAAGCGCCAGCAACGTCCAGACCACCGAGTGGCAGCACGTAATGGTGACCTGGACCAGCGGGCAGGCCGCCAAGCTGTACATCAACGGTGTTCTGGACACACCGACGGAGCTGGATGATGTCATTGGCGGAACGACGACCGGCTACACGAACGTGATCGTCGGACGCGGCGGCAAAGACACCGCCGGTAGCTGGAATGGTCTGGTGGATGATGTTCGCGTCTACGAAGTGGCGCTGACGGTGGCTCAGGTGCAGACCGTCATGAATGGCGGCAGTCTACCAACGGTCGATGTTTACGTCCCGCTGGTCTCGGTTGCCAATCTGTACGATGCGGAGCCGCAAAATCAGAGGAAGGTGAACTTCAAAGACCTGGCGATCCTTGCCGGTCAGTGGCTCGAGGAGCAGCTCTGGCCACGACCGTAGCAGGTGGTCAGGTTGAGCGGTTAGCTGCGTTTTGCATCAATTCGGGGCCTATACCGCTGCGGTATAGGCCCCGCTTGTTTCTGTGGCGGGGTCTCAGCGTTCAATGCGCCGCTGGTGCGAATCACGCATCACTCAACAGAACATGCCTCCTTAGAATTATAGGTCTCAAAGCCTCTTGTCTGCTGTTTTTTTGCAGAGCATGCGGGGACGCGGATTCGCAATCACACCGGGGCGAACTATGCCCCGCATTGGGTCCTGGCCAGATGGCTATAGGACCCATAAGTTATGAACCTTATCGCCTGAGCCGATTTGTTAGGTAGGAATTATTATCTATATTTTATTTGACGGCTTATACGGACAATAAATGCGCTCGGAATCACTTGTGGATGCACATTGAGGAGTGAAAACAGGCTCCTATCGCATAGCACATAGAGCAGTGCGCAAGCAAATGGTTAACAATTGAGATTTGAGATTATGCTGAAGAGATTCATTATCCTCGGCTTAGTCCTGCTGCTTGCTGGTTCCGCCATGTTGGGGTGGGTCCTGGCCGAAAAGCGAAAGGAACAGGAACAAATTGCTCACTACAAGTGGAAGTATGACTCTGAACTCGGCAAGGAATTGCAGCAGTATGACAAGTGGCTGCAGCTCCCCCCGGAAAAGCGGACCGACTTGCCCCCGGCGATCAAGAAATACGGGGAAGTCCTTACCAGAGCGCAGTTGCAGCAGCAGCAGCAGGCAAGGCTCAAGGCCGACCTGGACAAGCTGGCCTCCGGTGACCCGAATGCCCGTCCCCTGGCCGATTTCTTCTACGGGGAAAACTGGCAGGAAGAAATAAGCAAATACAAAGGAGAAAAAGAGCTCAGCGAGCTGCTGCTCAACAGCTCTATAGTTTTCACGTCTATAGGGGGCGCTATTGTTGGCTGGTACTTGTTGTTAAACGTGGCCCGCCTGCTCATCAAAGTTTCTTGCCGTTTGGGACGATCCGTGGCCCATGTTTTCACAAAGCGCAAACGAGCCGACGAAAGCCAATCCACTAAACACGAGGAGCAGAAAGACAGCCAGAGCTTGCAGATACTGCCAGAGGTAGGGTATGCTCTGCATACCGCTTTGAAAGAGACATCTGCGCCGGACGCTGACGGCCTTACACTTGCAGGCAGACCCCTCGACTCCGCTCGGGGCGTAGCATCACGCCGGCCCGACAAGGTCGCTGCGAAAGCAGGTTCCCGGAAAGATACAACCAAAGGTGTTCCTGCAGACGCTACATCGGTGCAAGCCGCCGAAAGCGGCCCACAGGACGCCCTGCCGGACTCCGACCGCAATCCGGACCCGGCCAAGGACTCGTGCAGAAAGCGTGGCGGCAGGCTCAGGCGACAGATCCCGATAACCAGCCAGACTCACGGACTTTTCACTTCACAGCAAGTCTTCAGGGCAGAATCGACCGGCAGCTCTCAACGAACCGGTGCCGAGGGTACAGCTCCGCTCAGCAGCACTCTTATTGAGCTGACTCAGGAAGTGGCGGCAATCCGTGAATACGCCTCGACCCAGCAGGATAGAGTCCAAAAACTCCAGGAAGGATACGATTGGAACATTATCAAGAACTTCTGTCTGCGAGTCATTCGCTGTATCGACAACGTTGAAACTCGTATCAGAGAACGAGCAGGACAAAACGGAGAGGCAGCGTGTCTGGAAGAGATAAGGGATGAGCTGCTTTTTGCGCTGGAGTCCAGCGGAGTTGAACAATTTGAGCCCGAGCTAAACAGCGACTACCGCGGACAGGAGAAAGTCGCCGAAGCCGTCAAAGAGCGAGAATCTTGCGATGACGACGGTCTGACGGGCAAGATCGCAAGAGTCATCAGGCCGGGTTACCAGTACTTCATTGATGACCAGAACATCAAGATAGTCCGCCCGGCGATGGTTATGTTGTTTTCATGACCGGGACCAGCCGGCGCCAAACAGGTGCATGATGAGTTCGCAAAAAACCGAATTTGGACATACTTTGAAAAGCAAAATCAGAGGTGTGAAATGCCTAACATAGCAGGTATAGACCTTGGAACGACGTTCTCCTCACTGGCAATTCTAAACTCGATCGGCAGGCCTGAGATAGTTCCAAACGCCGACGGTGAAAGACTGACGCCCTCGGTGATTTTCTTCGACGAGGACAATCCTGATAGCATTCGTGTGGGCATAGAAGCAGTCAACGCTCGGCATCTGAACGCTCAACGGTCGGTTCGCTGGATAAAACGCCACATGGGCGATCCAAACTATCGCAAAGACATTGACGGGAAAACCTGGACACCTGTAGAGTTATCCGCCCTGATATTGAAAAAGCTCAGGCAAGAGTGCTCGGGCGGATACGGCGATATCCGCGATGCCGTTATTTCCGTCCCCGCCCATTTTGATGAAGTGCGCAGGAAAGCAACCATGGATGCGGGCATCCTCGCCGGCTTGAACGTGATCGGCATCGTCAATGAACCCGTGGCCGCCGCCTTGTACTACGCCACCACCCGCCAGGTCTTTGGGAAGGTGCTGGCGTATGACTTCGGCGGAGGAACGTTCGACGTAACAATCATGGACGTCAAGGGCTCTCAAATGGAGATCATCTGCTCACAGGGGGACCATGCGCTGGGCGGTGCAGATTGCGACTTGAAGATACTGGAAATAATGCAGCAGAGTTATAAAGATAAATTCGGCACCGAACTGATTAGTTCCGATGAAGACAGAGCAAAGTATGAAGACGAAGCAGAGGACGTCAAGAAGACCCTGTCGCGGCGCTCGGTGGCAAAGAAGATGCTTTATGGGTCCGCCGGAAACATGAAGGTCGAAATTACTGCGCGCGCGTTCGAAGAAGCTATCTCTGCTCTGATGGCTCGCACCGAAATGTTGGTAGAAGTGGCGCTTGAGGAAGCAGGTCTTAAGCCCTCCGAAATTAGCAAGGTTCTCCTGGTGGGCGGCAGCACTCGGATACCGCTTGTTCAGCAGCGCCTGGAGAAGATGTTCGGCTTTCCACCGGAAAAGGCGGTCAATGTAGATGAATGTGTCACATTGGGTGCGGCTTTGCACGCCGGGCTAACGATGCTTCGAGAAAATCCACAGGCCGTGCCGACAGGAATAGCCAGTGGATTAAAGGATATTAACCTGATAGACGTGTGCAATCACAGTTACGGCACGATTTGTGCGCCTTTTGATAAAGAAACTGGCCGACGCGTGATTCAAAACCGCATTATCCTGAAGAAAAACACGCCCTTGCCCTGCGAGGCGTCGCAGATGTTCTACACAGTGTCCAAGGGACAAACCGAATTGGAGATAACTATCACCCAGGGCGAGGACACCGACCCGACGTACGTAAACAAAATCGCAACGCACAGGTTTCAGCTACCTCCGGGCCGGCCGGCCGAGTGTCCAATCAAGGTCACCTATAGTTACGACGTAAATCAAAGAATGCACTGCAACTTCCAGGATCTGCAATCGGGCAAATCTCTTGAGGTCGATTTCTGCCTGGCCCGGGACGGCCAAATCTCACAGAGTGACTTAAAAGAGAAAGATAACCCGTTGGAGCTTTTCAGAGTCCGTTAGAAATATCTGAAGATGTTTGAAAATGCACGAACCTGCGACTCCAATTTTGGCCACGCTGCTAAACCGTGCAGCAGTGTTATATAATGGGTTACATAAAGGCATCAAGTCTCGCCTCAGCCAAAGCGATGAGGCATCCGACCAGCCTGAGCCAGGTATTCTTAGTTGCCGCGTTCAGGTTGCCAGCCAGCAGAA
The DNA here is from genome assembly GCA_964586995.1 of uncultured Pirellulales bacterium. Taxonomy (GTDB): domain Bacteria; phylum Planctomycetota; class Phycisphaerae; order Sedimentisphaerales; family Anaerobacaceae; genus JAFNGF01. Next base: position 7,658 of record CAZPJZ010000007.1, read on the forward strand.
CAATGGTTCTTCCTCTGGGGCCTTTGTTGTCGAAATAGTCGGCCCGATCCGCGCCGCCAGTGATACGGACTATGCTACTTTGCAGGTCTTGATAATGGACGTTACCGAGGGGACTCACAGAACAATACCCGTGCGTACTCGTGCGAAACAGTGGCAAATACAAGATGTGTCCCCCCCGCGTCTTCTTGCCGAAGACAAGAGCGGGGGGTATCCGCCAGTCTTTTGCTACCGCGCCGACCTTGGGCAGCTTCCCGAAAGAGTCACCACGGTGACGCAATGGACCGCCGTCGCCCATGTGGATCTTGACTGGCTGCTGTTTCCTCGCAGAGGCGGACGAGTGCTGCACTTTAGGACGTCGATACTATCCCGCCAGAGCGGTCAGGAGCTCGCCTGTGCCGAATGCCGGCTCGTTTACGAAAATCCCACTTTCGGATATATCGACTTGCACGAGAACAGCGAGCGCGCCAAGACCCTGGCAGTGGCATTGGCCCTTGCCGTCAGTGCGGCAGACAACAGGCTGTATAGTAGCGAGATAGAACTGATAAAGAGCTGGGCAAAAGCAAACATTGGCTGTAGCCACGAAGACACAAAGTCACAAAAGAGCTCTAAGATTAAAAAAGCAAAAGCGTCTTCATGTCTTGGTGCCTTCGTAGCAGAAATTCAGCTCGATCAGGCATTAGACCAGGCTGTCGACTTTTTCCGCAACGGCAACCAACTTGATGTGCGCAGAGTCTGTACCGAGCTGGCCGAAATCGCCCCCCCGGCAGACCGCTATGACATCTTGGAGCTTTGTCTGCGAGTAGCAGGGGCGAAGGGTTCCGTGGCTGCGGAAGAATTGGCCATCCTCAAGAGCTTAGCAGCCTGGCTCGAGGTGGGCATGGACAAGTTTCGCACCATGATGGAAAAATGGGTGCCGGTGAACATGCACCAGGTCAAAGATGTCGAAGTCATTCTCGGCCTCACCTCGGATATGAGCAAGGAGAAAACTCGCCGGCAGTTGAATAGAGAGTACGGCAAATGGAACTCCAGAGTGTGTAACTGCGACCCTGAAATTCAAGCCCAGGCCGACCAGATGCTCCGCCTGATCGCAGAAGCCAGAAGTCAATTACACTGACGGACACTATCTGAATTTCTGCCACGAAGGCACCAAGACACCAAGCTTTTTTCTACCTTAGAGCTCCTTTGTGACTTTGTGTCTTCGTGGCTACGAACACCGACTTCGGTGCTAGTCCGTACAGGGGTGACTCACGACTCAAGACGCAGGACTCAAGACATGGGTCTTTGGTCTTGCGTCTGGCGTCCCGCGTGATCCTACTTGAATTCGTATGGCTCCCACTGCACCTTCGCGGCGCCGAGCAGCATTCCGGTAGCGTATGCCACGTCGACCAGCGCTATCTGATACTCGGCCAGTGCCCTGATTTCGGCGCTTTGAGCATCGGCGAAGCTGGTTTGCGCTTGCAGCACGTCGGTGGAGGTGCGCAGGCCAATCTCGAACTGCCGCTTCTCGGCCTCAAATAGACGCCCGTCCAGAATCGCGCGCTGACGGCTGGCCAGGATGCGCTGCCAATTCGCCTCCACCTGGTCGATTGCGTTTAGCACCTCCAATTCAATAAGCGCCGCCCGACTGTCACGACTGGCCAGCCGCTGAATCCGCTGATAAAATGCCTGACGCAGCCGGCTTTCAGCCGCAGAATTGCCCAACGGTACCACCAGTTGCAGACCAAGGCGATGATCCTCAAATTTCTTATTGAAGAGTAGGTCAAATGAATCGTCATTTGTTGCACCCAGGCCGTTGATATTGTACCTGTAATCCAAAGTAACCAAAGGAAGCGCCTGACTGCGCATATAATCGACGGTGCCGGCATCCTGGGCAATCTGCAGCTCCAGCTCGAGCATTTCCATGCGGTTTTGTATGGCTTTCGGCACCAGCGCTTGCGGTTCCAATTGGTAACGTACAGGGTCCGGCTCAGTCAAAGGTACAAGCACGGTAGACGTTTGCATCTGCAGCTCCGCCCTGTTTAGCACCCGCTTTAATTCACGCTGGCGGTCCCGCAAATTGTTCTCGGCTACAATAATGGCCTCAAGCTGCTGTGCTGCGCCTGCCTCGGCGCGAATAATTTCGACCGGCGGCCTCTGGCCCGACTCAACAAAACGACGAGCCTGTGCAAGCTGTGCCTCTGCCAATTCGTACTGCCGCTGCCGCACTTGTAGCTCACGCCGCGCTGCATAAAGCCGCCAATACACCCGGTCCAAGGCAGCAATAACTCGTATCACCTCCAGCTTCGTCCTGGCGAGGGTTTCCTGCCGCTCGTATTCGGCAACGCGAATTGAATAGGTATTCACCCATCTGCCGGCGTTTCGCAAGAGCGGCTGACTAATCGAAAGCGATAGGTCGGACTCATAGTAGGGGTTGAAGGTAGCAAACTCTGCATCTGTTTTGACCCGGCTGCCGGCCAAATCGAAGGTCACGGTGCCGCCGGTTTGCAGCGGCACCTGGACACCCAAATCTGTACGAAAATAGTCTACCTTTGAGCCGGATATAACATCAAGATATGAGACTACAGGCGTGTCCAACTTGCTGAAGGCCAGATTCGAGAAGAAAACGGATTCGAACTTGGCTTGTTCTTGACTGACCCTTTCAGCAGCAATAGTAGGACTGACAAGCTGGACTTTGAGGTCAAGGTTATTGGCCAGCGCCCACGCCCGGCACTGCTCCAAAGACAGCTCAAGCTTCTCTGGAGGCGTTTTGTTCGGGTCTGTGTCTTCGGTTTCCCCGCTCTTGACTTGCCCCAAATCAAGCGTCTCGATTTGCCGCAGTTTCTCTGGTGCAAGGGCCCCGAGCGCAGTCGAGGGGTCTGCCTGCAAGTGTAAGGGCGTCAGCGTCCGGGGATAAGACAAGAAGCGGTATGCAGAGCATACCCTACAGGGACCTTTGTCACCCAAAAACTGCTCGCAACCAGTCAACAAGATTAGTTCTAATCCCAAGAAAACCACAGGCCAATGCCGTTTTGGAGAGAATTGCTTACTCATGTCTAAGTGCCTCAATAGGATCGAGTCTCGCAGCCTTGATAGCCGGAAACATTCCAAAAAGGATGCCCACGCAACCGGCAAAAGCGAACGACATTACTATTGCCCACAGGGGAATATATGCCCTATCAAGCTCGACCTTGGGAATATTGGCTATACCAATGGTTAGAAGCTGGCCAACGCCGATTCCAACCAGCCCACCGATAAAGCACAAGACCAGAGATTCAATCAAAAACTGGGTTAGAATGGCGGATTTCCTCGCTCCCACTGCTTTGCGAAGGCCTATTTCTCTGGTCCTTTCGGACACCGAGACCAGCATGATATTCATAATTCCCACGCCCCCCACCAGAAGCGAAATTCCCACGATGCCCCCTGCTACGAGTGTCACTATCAGGGCAATTTTGTTGAATGTCTCCAGTGCACTTTTTATCGACGCAACGGTAAACGTGTCGGGTTCGGTAGGCCTGATGTTGCGGGTCTGGCGAAGAAAAAAACTTATCTCGGCTTCGGCTTCTTCCAGGACGTCGGCTGACTTGCTCGCCGCTAAGGCCGCAATCCCAGGCTCTGCCAGCTTGAAAGCGGTCCTGAATGGAATAAACACCTGGTAGTACTCTTCAGGGCTTTGTGCAGGATCCAACGGGGGTCGCCATTCGACAACGCCAATAATGTGAAATCTGTTGTGACCCAAAAGTATGGACTGCCCAGTGCAGTCTCGGTCCAAACGAAGCTTGTTGTGTAACTTAGTGTCAATCAAGCACACGTAGCGGGCCTGTACGTCATCAACGATGGAGAATGTCCGTCCGAGGACAATCGGTCGAGACTCGATCTGGTGGTAGCTCGGCTCGATGCCGAGGATAAGGACACTTTCAGCCGACCTCTCGCCGTGTCGAGCCGGACGCGGCGACACCCAGGCTATTCGGCTAAGACAGGCCACCGAAGGGCAATATTCAAGCAAACCATCAAAGTGTTCGGGCAAAAATCGAATGGTCCACCATGATGCGTGACGCAACGGCCCTGTCTCCGGCTGTTTGGACAGAATGTAAATCGTGTTAGTGCCGAAGGTCTCCACACTGCTGAGTATCTTGGCCTTTAGCCCCGTCAGAGCCGCAATGACGGCGGTAACTGAAGCCACGCCGATTACGATGCCAATAGTCGTCAGTATTGAGCGGGTCAAGTTTATCCAGATCTGCCCCAGCGCCAGATATACACTTTGATAAAAGAGCCGCAGAAACGCTGCCGGCGCCGAAATCACAGCCTTCATGTCAGCTCCTCCCGTAGCTGTGAGCCTGGGCCGAGCCTATTTGACTTACGCTCAGGGTTGACTTTGCCGCAGGGGCGGGCTTGCTCTTGTGGAAGGTCACTGCAAATCCGACCGTCTCTCATGCGGATTACGCGCTCTGCGTGACGTGCAACGCCTTCTTCGTGCGTCACTATGACAATTGTCTGTCCTTCGCGATGAAGCTGATCAAACAATCTCAAGATGTCCTCGCTTGTTCTGCTATCGAGGTTGCCGGTCGGCTCGTCAGCCAGCAGAATGCTCGGATTACAGACGAGGGCCCGGGCGATAGCCACACGCTGTCTTTCGCCGCCTGAGAGCTGATTCGGCTTATGTTTTATCCGGTCTGCAAGTCCAACTCGCTCGAGTACGGCGATAGCACGCTTTCGCCGAGACCACCAGCCGTTTCTCGAATAGATCAGCGGCATCTCAACGTTCTTCAGAGCAGTTAGCCGCCCGAGCAGCTCAAATGTTTGAAAAACAAAGCCGATTCGTTCATTACGAATGCGGGCTAACGCTGCGTCGCTCATCTTGGTCATGTCGAGACCATCGAGTTCATAGCAGCCCGAGGTGGCGCGGTCTAGACACCCCAGAACATTCATCAACGTGCTTTTGCCTGAGCCGGAAGGACCCATCACCGCAACGTATTCGTTTTCCCGTAGCTGTAGATTGATTCCATCGAGCGCACGGATATGTTCCAGCCCGACTCTATAGACCCGGCTGACATTCTGAAGACGAATTATCAACTTCTCGGCTTTGTCCATCCTCGCCAATTTACAATTGTCAATTGTCACTGCCCGCGCTCATCCCGAACTCTTTGCCCGTGCTGGAGCTTTTCAAGCACCTTATAAGGCCCAACGATTATCTTGTCTTGTTCGGTGATGCCCGACAGAATTATGGTATGGGTCAGGTCGCTCTGGCCGATCTTCACCGGCGTTACCACAGCCTTACCGCCATCGTAACGGTAAACTACGGTTGCATAGCTTTTGGCGGCATCCACCTCGGCGGAGTTCTTGCGAATATCCAAAGGCAAACTGTCAACTTCTCGTCCCAGCACCGCCTGGCTGGGCACCTTAAGGACGCCCGTATGCTTGCGCGTCTCGATATCCACGTGCGCGGTCAGGCCCGAATATAACTTCTCTTCAGTGTCATCAAGCAAGATTTCGGTTCTATAGTATTTTGTCATGCTGTACGTCATATCATGCGCCAGGGCAATGGAATCAACTATACCTGTGAATCGCTTGTGCGGCATCGCATCTACATGCACTGTAGCTTTCTGGCCCACCTCCAATTTGCCAACATCCGCCTCGTCAACTTGTGTTACGACCAGCACGGAAGACAAATCCGCCACCTCCATAATCAGCGTCCCCGGATTATTCATTATTCCAGGGATCACCAGCTCACCGACTTTGGTCCTGATCCGGACCACCACGCCGTCAATGGGGCAGGTAATGGTCGTGTAGCTAAGAGCATCGCGGGCCTGGGTGATTCTTTCGCCGGCTGCTTCAAGGTTGTGCCGCAATACCGCCAGGTTTAGCTTTGCGGCCTCCAAATTACGCTCGGCGGCCTCGTGCTGCGCCGTTATATCTTCGAGCTTGAGCTTAGCTTGGTCATAGCTGGCCTGACTTATATCCTGCGACTGGAGCAATGTAGATTGCCGCTGCAAATCTTGCTCGGCTTGTTTAAGTGAGGCAGCAAGGCCTGCAAGGCTCGCCTGCTGACTGGCGATCCTGGTTTTTTCAACCTCGATCTGGGCTGCTTGAGCCGCGTAACTGGCCTCGGCCTGACGCAACTGGCTCTGGACATCCTTTGCGTCCAGCCGCACCAGCACCGAAGGCGGCAGCGGCGGGTCGGCGTTCGGGTCACCGCAAGTCACCCGGTCGCCCTCTTGGTACGGCAGCTCTTCAATTCGCGCAGCGACTCTCGCCCTTATCTGTACCGATGTCTTGGGCCCAATCTCGCCGGGAGCGCTAACAAATTCCGTCAATTCACCAAGCTGGGCACTTTCAACCTGAACCACCAGCGCCTTGGCGCCAGCGCTGATTTTCCGCCAGATCAGCGTGCCAATTGCACTAACAACCGCCAGAGTGGCGACGGCCGTAAGAATTACTATGCTGGATTTTTTCACGCTGCTACCCTTGTAGTGGTCGAAACTCGTCACCCGGTGTTGAGCCTCGAACCACAAAAAATGAGACTCGATGGAAGGGCCCCGGGCGGGAGGCCCCATAAATATATATACTCACACCTACAGAATTGGTTACGAAAAATAAAGTCTGTCAGCATTGCAAAACGGCCGCACCACCTGAATTTCTGCCACCAAGGCACCAAGACGCCAAGCTTTTTTAATCAGCGTAGGGCGTAGAGCGGATAGCGTACAGACTAAACGCTCCACGCTGTACGCTGATCATCGAGAGATCCTTGTGACTTTGTGGCTACGGCTCAATGGCCGCGTGATAGCTCTGCAGCGAGCGCACGGGCGCTGGGCCATTGTAGCTGGCAGCAATGCCCTTGACCGAAGCCGCGGCCGCTGGCGTCGTGGTAATATAAGGGACCTTGTACTTTATGGCAGCCTTGCGAATATAAGAATCGTCGTACTTAGCTGGCCTGCCAAGGGGCGTATTGATGATGAGCTGAATCTCACCGTTTTTGATGGCGTCCACAATGTTGGGTCTACCCTCGTGCATCTTGTGGATTTGCTCGGCGCTGACGGCGTTGCTGGTCAGGAATCTATAGGTTCCCTCGGTTGCTTTAATCTTGAATCCGAGCTTTTCAAATTCCTGGGCGACTTTCAGTGTGGACTGTTTGTCGCTATCGTTAACGGTTATCAGGACCGTGCCCTGTGAAGGCAGGTTTGGCTTTGCGGCCTGCTGAGATTTGAAAAACGCCAGGCCGAATGAGTCAGCCAGTCCAAGCACCTCGCCGGTCGAGCGCATCTCCGGTCCCAACACCGGATCGACTTCCGGAAACATGTTGAATGGAAAGACAGCCTCTTTTACACCAAAGTGCGGGATGGAACGCTGCTTCAAATTCAAGTCGGCAAGCTTTTTTCCGAGCATCAGTTGAACAGCGAGCCGAGCCATAGAAATATTACAGACCTTCGAGACCAGCGGCACAGTTCGAGATGCCCGAGGATTGGCTTCGAGGATATAGACGGTGTCCTTCGCTATGGCGTACTGGATGTTCATCAAACCCACGATATTGAGATCTGTTGCGATTTTGCGGGTGTATTCACAGATAGTATCAATGTGCTTTTTCGGTATGCTTACCGGCGGGATGACACAAGCCGAGTCTCCCGAGTGGATGCCCGCCAGCTCGATGTGCTCCATGACGGCGGGGACGAACGCATCGGTGCCGTCGGCAATGGCATCGGCCTCAGCCTCTATCGCGTTCTCCAGAAACTTGTCAATTAGAATAGGCCTTTCGGGCGATACCTCCACGGCGGCGGCGACATAATGTCTGAGCATCTCTTCATCGTGCACCACCTCCATGGCCCGTCCGCCCAGAACATACGACGGCCGGACCATAAGCGGATAGCCAATCCGTTTGGCGATAGCAAGCGCTTCTTCGGGGCTGCCGGCCATATCGGATTCGGGCTGGGGTATGCCCATTCTCGCGCAGACCTTGCGGAAACGGTCGCGGTCTTCAGCCAAATCTATCGTGTCGGGCGACGTTCCGATTATGCGGACGCCAGCTTGGGCCAGCTCGCCGGCAATATTCAGCGGTGTCTGGCCGCCAAACTGCACGATGACGCCTTCGGGCTTTTCCTTTTCATATATGCTCAGAACGTCTTCGACAGTGAGCGGCTCAAAGTAAAGCTTGTCGGAGGTGTCATAGTCGGTCGAGACCGTTTCAGGGTTGCAATTGACCATGATCGACTCGTATCCCTCGTCTCGCAGGGTAAAAGCCGCGTGCACGCAGCAGTAGTCAAACTCGATTCCCTGACCAATCCGGTTTGGGCCGCCGCCAAGGACCATTATCTTGCGTCTCCTGCTGGTAGCGACTCTGTCCGGCGCGTTATATGTGGAGTAATAATACGCCGCGTTTTCTACGCCACTGACCGGCACGGCATCCCAGGCCTCGACCACACCCAGACTGGCGCGCTGCCGGCGGATGTCACTCTCGCCGCACGAGAGAAGCTTGGCAAGATAGCGGTCGGCAAAACCGTCTTTTTTGGCCTGGGCCAGAAGCTTATCCGGCAGCTTTTTGCCTTTATATTTGAGAATCTTTTCCTCCAGCGCAACCAGATCAGCCATTTGTTCGATAAAATAGTGCTTGATGCGCGTTTTCTCATAGAGAGTTTGCACGCTGGCACCTTTGCGCAGGGCCTCGTACATAACGAACTGCCGTTCGCTCGTTGGAAACGTCAAACGGGCCAGAAGCTCGTCGAGTGACAGCTTATTGAAATTCTTGGCAAAGCCCAGTCCATATCGGCCGATCTCCAGCGAGCGAATGGCTTTTTGAAATGCTTCTTTGTAGTTTTTGCCGATACTCATCACCTCGCCGACCGCCCGCATTTGCGTGCCGAGCTTGTCTTCAACGCCCCTGAACTTTTCAAACGCCCAGCGAGCAAATTTGACCACCACGTAATCTCCAGAGGGCGTATACTTCTCGAGCGTTCCCTCTCTCCAGTAGGGTATCTCGTCGAGCGTAAGACCTCCTGCCAGCAGTGAAGAAACCAAGGCAATCGGAAAGCCGGTTGCTTTGGAGGCAAGGGCTGACGAACGCGAAGTCCGCGGGTTTATCTCGATAACGACTACTCGACCCGTATCAGGGTCGTGGGCAAACTGGATGTTTGTTCCGCCTATAACTTCAATAGAGTCGACAATCTGATAAGAGTATTTTTGCAGTTGCTCCTGCAACTGCTGGTCGATGGTGAGCATTGGAGCCGTGCAGTATGAATCGCCGGTATGTACGCCCATCGGATCAACGTTCTCAATAAAGCAAACGGTTATTTTCTGTCCCTTGGCATCGCGGACGACTTCAAGTTCGAGTTCCTCCCATCCGAGGACGGATTCCTCCACGAGGATTTGTCCCACCATGCTGGCCGACAGTCCACGGCTGGCAACTATCCGCAGCTCTTCCACGTTAAACACCGCGCCTCCGCCGGTTCCTCCAAGGGTATAGGCAGGGCGGATAACGACAGGATAACCGATCCTGTCGGCGATTCTCTCTGCTTCTTCTACACCAAAGGCCGGGGCGCTCCTGGGCATCTCGATACCCAGCCGGCTCATTGTCTGCTTGAACACGACGCGGTCCTCGCCTCGTTCAATGGCATCGACCTCAACGCCAATGACTTTGACGCCATATTTTTCGAGCACCCCCGTACGCGCAAGTTCTGAAGATAGGTTCAGTCCTGTCTGGCCGCCGAGATTGGGTAGTATGGCATCCGGGCGCTCCTTCTGGACGATTTTTGCCACAGTCTCCAGGTCGAGCGGCTCGATATAGGTTGCATCCGCCATACCGGGATCGGTCATGATAGTCGCCGGATTGGAATTGACCAGGACGATCTGGTAGCCTAACTTGCGAAGGGCCTTGCACGCCTGTGTGCCGGAGTAATCGAACTCACAAGCCTGGCCGATGATAATCGGGCCGGAGCCGATAATCATTACTTTCCTTATATCCTGGCGTTTCGGCATAGAAAGCTCCCCTGTGTTTTTCCGCCGTTAGGCGTCCTATGGACAAAAGCGTTGGCAATTACGCCTGATCGAGATATACTTATAGCTTTCGGCCCGAGGCCAAGAGCCGACGGCTGGCAACGCCCTGTTTATTGGTGCAAATTGTAAATCCTTTTGGTACGTGATACAATAGAAATAGCGAGTGAACTTACTATGGTAGGCTTGCAAGTCCTTTTCTTGGCAACCGTTCTGTCAGGCGGCGTGGCAGGGGCAGAACAAAAAGCCTCTTTTGATTTTTTTGCCGTAAGCGACCTGGTAAGAGTCTTTGAAGACGGCTACAACTGCCCCCAGCCGCAAGATGCGATAGAGATATTCGGCATAAGAAACGAGTACGTCTGTGCCCAGTGCGTGATTAAGGCCGGCGAAGATTTGGGCCGCGTCACCGTCGATGTGAGTCCCCTGAGGCACGCCGAGCGTTCTGTCTCTCTGCCCGGCAATGGCATAACGTGGAATTTTGTAGGCTCCATTCCCATTGAGCAAAACACGCCCAAGTATAGAAAGGCCGATTTGATTCGTCCTGCGCCTGCCCGGTTCCCCGATTATTTGGCTGAAGAAAACGAAACCACGGTGGAGAAAGGTCAGTACAAGGCGGTTTTTCTGACGATGAAAGTTCCGCACGGCGCCGAGGCCGGTACTTATCACGGCAGCGCTACCATAAAAACGGATAAGGGCGAACAATCCTTGCCCTTGAATCTAACGGTTTATCCGCTGACGCTGCCTGATGAGCGCCACTTGATGGTCACCGAATGGTACACGACCGGCAGGTTCCAAAAGTTTCATGGCATAGACTCAGCATATTCAGAGCAATTTTACCGGATGCTGGGCGTTTATGCCTCGAATATGGCCGAGCACCGCCAGAACGTCTTTCGGGTCAGCCTTGATTTAATCAGCAGCAAGCTTGCCAAGGACGGGAAATTGAGATTTGACTTTTCACGGTTTGACAAGTGGGCCGAGGTTTTCTGGAATACCGGGCGAATGGACCTGCTCGAAACCGGCTTTGTGGCGAGATTCGGCGAGGGAGGCTGGTCCAGCAGGGAGATTGTGCTGAGAGATTTTCGCGTTGAAAAAGAACCAACAGGCCAGGCGATAACGGTTCCCGGAAGAGAATTTCTCCCACAATTTCTGCCGGCGTTAGAAAACCATTTGAGAGAAAAAGGCTGGCTGGATAAGACCGTGTTTCACATCGCGGACGAGCCTTCGAATCATAATGTGATGAGCTGGCGAGAGGCCTCGCAGTTCGTGCACCAGCACGCTCCGGCGCTACGAAGGATAGATGCGATAGAGACCACGCACTGCTTCGACGCGCTGGAAATCTGGGTGCCAAAATTGGACTATCTGGCTACATGGTACAACACTTACGAAAAGGCCCGGCGACAGGGCGCCGAGCTGTGGTTTTATACGGTGGGCATATTCCAGAAAGGTTCGCTGCCCAATAAAACCGTCGATGTCCCGCTTATAGAGTCGCGCATCCTGCATTGGCTGAATTACCGCTTTGGCCTAAAAGGCTATCTGCACTGGGGATTTAATTTCTGGACGGATGACCCCTATAACGCTCCAGGCCAGCACCGCGGCGATGGCTGGCACGTTTATCCCAAAAAGGATGGGCTGATCAATTCCCTGCGTTGGGAGCAGATGCGAAATGGCATTGCGGACTACGAATACCTCTGGATGCTCGAAAACAAGATCGAGCAGATCAAAAGTACGCTCGGCGAGCCATTGTCAACAATAATAGAACCTTCGCGCAGACCGGTAGAGATAGCTGTGCAGGTAGTCCAGGCTATGCATCAATACAGTAGAGACCCGCGTGTCTTATACCGTGCGAAAAAGCAGATTATTGAAGAGTTGTTGGCTCTGGATGAGTCACCTCGGCTGATTGTTCAAACGAACCCGCTGGAGCACTCAACGATGGCCAACGACTGCGCTGTGGATGTTTACGGCTATGTTGAACCTGGCGCGAAGATTACCGTCAACGGCAAAGACTGCCCTGTTCTCAAAGATGGGCTGTTCATGGAAAGCGCCCGGCTCTCAAAGGACAATACCATTGTGATTGAAGCGGAAAATGAAAAGGGCAGAAAAACGGTAGTCCGCAGCTTCCAGGTCTTGTACTAATCGGAGTTCTGTTTGCTATCCTGACGCTTGGCCGGCGAGGGGCCGAAACCGAAAAAACGCTTGGCCTTGTGCTTTAAATCTGCGAGCTTCTTTCTGTGTTTTTCTTTAAGAACAGAGGAGAGCTTACGTTCCAACAACAGTCTCAAGCCCAAGATTTCCAGGCCCACCAGTATGAGCCACGAGCCGGGCGAGAAGGGGGTAATCAGAGCCAGAAAGCCCAGAACAATAAAGATTATCCCAAGACTTTTTTTTAGCACCGTTCTCATGGAATCGTTCATTGATCGCTGAAAGGTGCGATTAGAAGGCTACCTTTATCGTCTCAGCTTTATCAGGCAACAGTGACAAGACGCCCGTGAGCGTCTTGGTTCTGTCGGTTCCTGGCTGGCCGACCTTGACCGTGTACTTTCCATCCTTGAAGACCCTGGGCCGGTACGATCCTCCCTGGATGCGAAGCGTGTACGCGATTTCACCGTCTGACTCATCTACAACCTGTACCACGGGATCGGTCATTCCGCTGACTTCGATGGTCGGCAGATAGACCGCGGCTTTACGGGCGTAGTTGTCCTCCTGCCTGACGGTCTGAGGCCAGCCGGGATATTGCTCGGCGCCCGGCTTGGTAATATCCACGT
>CAZPJZ010000008.1:0-19368 GCA_964586995.1 uncultured Pirellulales bacterium
CGGTCGATTATGATCCCAACCTGCCGCTTTATCGGGCGCTGGATTTTGGCTTTGTGAATCCGTTTGTGTGTTTGTGGATTCAGGTTGATGGCACCGGCGTTGTCCGGGTGATTGACGAATACGTGCGCGCAAGGGCGACGATTGACGTGCACGCCGCCGAGATAAAGACCCGGACGCCCTGCCGAGAGGAGCAACTGGCCGCTACCTTTTGTGACCCAGCCGGTGCCGGCGTGAATGATGTTACCGGCACAAGCATCGTTCGTGAGTTGCGGGCAATGGGAATCGCTGTGCGATACAGGCGCAGCAATATCCTACATGGCATTGAGCTAATCCGCCGGGCAATCCGCTCCGGCGATGGTAAAAGTTCGCTGGTGATTTCGCCCCGCTGTCCGCGCCTGATCGAGGCCATGCAGTGCTATCACTACCCCGAGGCCGCTATGGCCAACGAACTACCGCTAAAAGACGGCGTCTACGACCACACCATCGACGCCCTGCGATACTTCTTCGTCAACTACAAATCCGCCACAAGAGTCGCCACAAGGTGCTATTAGAGCGCGTCGAGTCCTGTTTTCTTTGACTTGCCGCCAGCTATCTTATAAACTGTGTGCAGATAAAAACTTTTCAGGCGGCAAAGAATGAACTACCAGTTTGAAAAAGAAAATATATCGCAGCATATCGTAAAATACGGAGTGCATGTTCAGCCGGCTGTCACCCTCAAGGACGACAAGACCAAGCTGCAAGACTACTGCAACTGGCTGATTGAGCAGTTTCCCGATGTTTTCGAGACGCTCCTGCTCGGCCCGACTCAACTGCGAGTTCAGAAAAGCTTTTTGCTGGCCAACAACAAGCGGGCGGAGCTACCCACCTTCATACTAACCGGCACAGGCCCGGTTTTTACCTTTCCAGAGCGCCTCTTCGTCGACCAGCCACAGGATTTGGATATCGCCGAGAAAGATAAGGTTTTTCGCAAAGCCGTAGATGAATTGAAAAGCAAATTTGCGGACCGAAAAATATTGCGCGTGGGCGTGGTTCACGAGTTTGTCTTTGAGACCGGGACATTAGACTCCGTCCAGATAATAGCAAGCAGCTTGAAAAATGACGTTTGGAGAGAGCAGATACAAAACCTGCGCATCCTGCTGGAAGCTCCGAGAGGGGACAAAAATATCAACCTCGAGATAAAGCCGACCTACTTGAGACGAAGCGGGCCGGGAACGAATCTGCCTGCCCAGGAGATGAGATTCGGCATAATGGTTAACGTCGATATCAATAATCGGCAAATCAAAGATGACCTGAGCCGAGCTGAAATAAACGACATCCTCGCCTTCGCCAGCGATTACGTCCCCGATGAACTAATTAGATTCCTGAACAACGAGTATTAGACCGCCTGGCAGATTCTACCGGGGTCCACACAGATCTCTTACCACAATACCCATCCGACAATTACTGGTTCCTGCGTTCCATCAAGCCGATGCCAAACAACCGCAGATTGCAGAAGTACAAAAGATAATACTGATAAAGGTGATACAACCGGAAAGATGCCCCCCACCACGACGAGCGCATAAAAAAAACAGGGCTGAGGTGCGGAGGGAGAGGAAAAGCGAGATATCCTCAGCCCTGTTGAATGCTCTAAGTATTTATTATATCAAATATCCCTACGACGCTATACAATTTTTGGCGAAAGTTGTTCATCTCCGGCGAAATTTTTGCCGCCTCACGAGAACCTTCTAACACTACCTTATCCCCGTTGCTGCCATCCATACGAACCGCTGCCTTTCGCCGTTCCAATAATAATTTTACTGACCTACCCGTACAGAAGCAAGTATAATTTGCCGACAAAATAAAAAAAAATTTTGAGGTTGTCCTATGCTGACCGACAACATCCTGGAGCTTATCGGAAATACGCCCCTCTTGCAGCTAAAAGGCGAAAAAATCTTTGCCAAAGCCGAATTTCTCAATCCTGGCGGCAGTATCAAGGACCGGGTGGCCTTAGCCATGCTGGAGGCGGCCCGCCGGGATGGCAAGCTCAAAGCCGACTCCATAATAGTCGAGCCCAGCAGCGGCAATACAGGCATCGGACTGGCTCTGGTAGGCCGATTGATGGGCTACAAGGTGCGGATCGTAATGCCCGAAGGCATGAGCGAAGAGCGAAAAAAGCTGATCAAGGCCCTGGGCGCCGAATTGGCGCTAATACCGGATAAGGAGGGCCTGGCCGGCGCCGTCCGGACGGTCGAGCAAATGGCAGCCGAGGATAATCGCGTTTTCGTGCCTCAGCAATTCAAAAACCCCGAAAATCCCCGCGTCCATTACGAGCAGACCGCCCGCGAGCTGTGGCGGCAGATGGGCGGAAATATCGATTGCTTCGTAGCTGGCGTGGGCAGCGGCGGCACGCTCCAGGGCGTGGGCAAGTTCCTCAAAGAGCAGAAAGCCAACGTAAGAATCGTGGCCGTCGAGCCGGAAGGCAAATCCGCTATCCTGGGCCACGAGCCCGGTCTGCACCAGATTCAGGGCATAGGCGATGGATTTGTGCCCGATGTGCTGGATGTATCTTTGGTCGATAGCGTTGTGGAAGTGAGCGACGATGCGGCGATAGAGACCACCCGCCAATTAGGTAGAGATTACGGATTGCTGGTTGGCATCAGTTCCGGCGCAAATATCTGGGCGGCACGAAAACTTGCCGAAACCATCACCGGCAACATCACCACGGTTTTGCCCGATAGAGCCGAGCGATACTTCAGCACCGCACTTCTATGATTTAGATCGCCACGTCATTATTCTGCTCGGACAGGGCCTTTTGACCGAGAAACAGCGACATGCCAAAAGTCAATGGCCCGAGCCTACCGACAAACATAAGAAACGTAACGATAATCCTGCCCATGTCAGTTAGCAGCGGCGTAATACCAGTGCTAAGTCCTACCGTCCCCAACGCTGACGCTGCCTCGAACAGGATAGCTTCGAAGTCGCCCTTTTCGGTGAGGGTCAAAATGTATGTGCCGATGAGCAGGAAGGTTACGTAAAAGCAAAACGATGCCATAGCCCAACGGACCCGCCTTTCCGGCACGCGCCTGCTCCAGAAATAGACGTGCCGTTCGCCCCGCAGTGTGCTTTTCATAATACCCAGCAGCGCGGTAAAGGTCGTCGATTTCAAACCACCGCCTGTCCCGGACGGCGAGGCTCCGATTATCATCAGCACCGTTAACAGCAGCAGAGATGCACGCGAAATCTGCGCGATGCCAACGGTGTTGAAGCCTACCGTGGTCATCGCGGTCATAGCTTGGAAGACCGATGCTATCAGGCGCTTTTCGACAGTTAGAGACTGGATCGAAGGCTCAGAAAGGAAAAAAATCACGGCTCCCACAAAACTAACCCAGAACGTGGCGTACAAAATAATTTTGGTGGTCAAGGTAACGCGCGGGATTTTATTTCTAATTCGACGCCAGACATCCACCATGACGATAAAGCCCATCGCCCCCAGATAGCTCAAAGCCGATATGGTCAAGTTCAGCCAAAACTTGCCGGCGAATGATTCGAGACTATTATTGTATAAGCTGAACCCCGCGGTACAAAAAGCTGAGACGCTGTGGAATATGGCGCTCCGCAGGGCATTGGTCTGCCCGGCTTGTTTGAATATCTGCCAGAGGATAGCTGCACCAACCGCCTCGGTCAAAACCGTGAACTTTATCACGCTCACGATGAATTTATCTATCCGAAAAGACTCCGGCAGGGAAAATACAATGTTCGCAACGTCGGCTCGTCCATCAGGAAGGTTTCTCTGGCGAGAAAGAATTACGAATGAGCTAAAGGTCATATAACCGAGTCCGCCGATCTGGATCAACAACAAGATAACGACCTGTCCAAAGAACGTGTAACTGTCGGAAACACTCACCGTAACCAGGCCGGTGGTCGAAACCGCCGAAGTCGCCACAAACAGGTTATCTATAACTCTGGTACCGGTTCCGCACTGGGCGAAAGGAAGGCACAAAACAAGACAGCCCAAAAGGATATACGAACTATACCCCAGGACCACAAACCGGACCGGATGCAACGTCACTAAAAAGTTGCGCATTCCTTTTATGGTTTTTCTCATTTTGTCCTTCCGATCCAAATCCCTGGCCGGATACGGCTCGAAATGCTGCATGATGGAGCACAATACTACACCCAGTTTGCGCAAAATGCGAGGCTTTCTGTTACTAACCCGGGCAAACAAGTCTCGGAGCAAAAACGAAAACGGCAAATTTGCGAAGAAGTATGAAGAAACTGGCGCCGCTCGACTCTATTTTATATAGAAGACAACCGCTGCAAATTTGACTTTCCTTTGCGGCTAAAACGGCCATAATTGAATGACAGAAACAGTGGGCACAGCCCACACCATGTCTTTTTTGATTATTGAAGGGATAGAGCCATGAGAAAGATTATCGTGATACTGGTAATGGGAGCGCTATTGATTGCGCTATTCACTGGCTGTCAGCGCAAAGAGCCGTCAGAGCCAAGCCCGCCGCCTGAGCCAACAGCAGCGCTGCCGACACCGCCGACGCAGCCGACCGAGAGTAACCCCGAGGCTGAGAAAGCCGCCGTAGCCGCTGCCGATGCCTGGCTGAAACTGGTAGATGCTGGCCAGTATGCTGAAAGCTGGGCAGAAGCCGCTGAATACTTAAAAAACGCCGTGTCCGAGGAAAACTTGCGGAAATCTATGGAGCCATTTAGAAAACCGCTGGGCGTGTTGGTTTCCCGCACGCTCAAGTCGACGCACTACACGACCACCGCACCGGGCGCGCCTGATGGGCAATACGTGATAATCCAGTACGACAGCAGCTTCGAGAACAAAAAGACCGCCGTCGAGACGGTGACGCCCATGCTGGATAAGGACGGCAAATGGCGAGTCTCCGGCTATTACATAAAGTAGGGTGTGCCCTGCATAGCATAAGACTGGTAACTGGACACACCTAATGGATCGACGTACTTTTCTGAGGTCGGCGGGGCTTTGCAGCGCATCGGCGTTGCTAACAGGATACACAAGCGGCGCACGGAAAGAAACACCCACCGCTCGGCTCCCGAACATCGTATTTATTCTGGCCGACGATCTTGGCTATGGTGATATCGGCTGCTACAACCCCAATTCAAAGGTCCCGACCCCCAACATAGACAAGCTCGCCGCTCAAGGGATCCTTCTGACCGACGCCCATAGCTCTTCCACGGTTTGCACACCCACACGGTACAGCCTCCTAACCGGACGCATGGCTTTTCGTACGGGCATGCGCGGCGTCTTCACCGGCGCCGGTGGCCCCAGCTTAATCGAGCAAACGCGACTCACCCTTGCGCAGATGCTCCGCGAGAATGGATACCAGACCGCGTGCTTCGGTAAGTGGCATGTCGGGCTGACGTTTTTAGACAAAGATGGCAAGCCGATTAACGAGAACGGCCTCGAAGCCGTAAAGCGGATCGACTACTCGCGTCCGATCCCAGATGGCCCAATCCATCGCGGATTCGATCTGTTCTTCGGCACCGCGTGTTGCCCCACAACCGACTGGCTTTATGCATACATCGACGGCGACCAGATTCCCGTTCCACCAACCGCCATATTAGATCAGACTCCGCTGTCCAAGCACGCCTACTCAAGGGACAATCGTCGTGGAATGGTCGCACCCGATTTTGACCTTGAAGAGGTCGACCTTGTTTTTTTGGACAAGAGCAGGAAGTTTCTCCAGGAGCACGTCAAATCTAACCCGAATAGGCCCTTCTTCCTTTTTCACTCGACTCAAGCCGTCCACCTTCCCTCATTTGCCGCGGATCAATTCAAGGGCAAGACAAATGCCGGACCTCACGGAGACTTCATTTTTGAACTCGATTACATCGTCGGCGAGTTGATCAAGACTCTGAACCGTCTTGGCGTCGCAGATAACACGCTCGTGATGTTCTCAAGCGACAACGGCCCAGAGGTAACCACCGTTATCAACATGCGTAAAGACTATGAGCACGACGGTGCTCGACCGTGGCGGGGCATGAAGCGCGATCAATGGGAAGGCGGCCATCGCGTACCATTTATCGCCCGTTGGCCCAGAAAGATACAGCCCGGTTCAACCACGGACCAGATGATGAGCCTCACGGATGTCATGGCGACTTGCGCGGCAATTGTCGGAGCGGAACTGTCCAATAACGCAGCCGAGGACAGCTACAACATGCTGCCGATCCTGCTCGGCTGGCAGTCAAACGAGCCTGTTCGCAAATATCTGATTCAGCAGACTGCCAGCCTGGCGTTATCGATTCGGCGAGGACAATGGAAGTATCTTGACCACAAAGGCTCAGGGGGCAACAACTACAACAATGGCGGTCTGAAACCTTACGCTCTGCCTGATACTGCACCGGATGCACCCGGCCAGTTGTACAACCTTAGAACCGATCCCGGCGAAACCAACAACCTCTACTTCAAGCATCCTGAGATCGTGAAGGAATTGAAGTCACAACTGGAGATATACAAGGAAAGCGGGCGCAGCGCACCCCTTCGGCATTGAGTCATACGCAGATAGACTGCAAAAGTGGTGTGCTCCGCACGGCATAAGGCTGACATAGACAGAAACAAACGATGGGACTATGAACATGCCGAGCAGCACCTTTCTCTCAACGGCTTCGTCGTGGGTCCGCGAGCGGCGGTTTGCGGGGTGGATATTGCTTGGTCTTGTGGTGGGCCTGGCAGTTGCTATCCGCTGGCAGATGAACTTCAGCCAGAAGCTTATGCCTGGAAACAATGGAGCCTATTATCTGGTGCAGGTCCGCTCGCTGCTGGAGGATGGCAGGCTACATACTTCCGCTCCACCGTTTGTATTCTATTTGGAGGCGCTGGTGGCCCGGGTGCTGCTGGCGCTGCGGGCAGGAAGCTTTGCCGACTGCATCATCTGGGCCTGTAAAGGTGTGGACAGCATCCTGCCGGCTCTGACGGCAGTATCCACTTTCTTGCTCGTCCGAGCCTTGTCTTACGGCGAAAAAAGCCCACTCTGGCCCGCCTTTACTGTGAGCGTGTTCAGCGTACTTTACTTTCCCGCTCTGCTGATGACGGGCGACTTCCACAAAAACGCAGTCGGCATGGTCTGGCTACTATCGTTTATCTACCTGCTATACCTGTCCCTTAAGCATCAGGCAAAAAAGCATTATCTGCTTTGCGGGCTTTTCCTGGTGCTGACGGGCCTGACCCACCAGGGCCCATTTGCCGTGGCACTTTTGCTGCTGGTGGCGGTTGCGGCGATGTCGTTGCCGTCCAATCAGATGCTCCGGCAGATAGCAAGAATGGCGGCCATAGCAATCATCCTGCTGCTTCCGGCAACAGCCGTACTGTACTTTTCCCTCCGTTCGCTGAGCGCCAGGGATATCATCAGCGTGGTCCCTTGGCCGACAGGTTTTTTCCAAAACCCCATGCTCCTTGCCATTTTTACAGGCCAGCGTGTCTTTGGGGGGTTTGTAAATCTGGTGAACCTGGGCATCGTCACGGTCATAGCTATTCTTGGCATTATATTACTGCGGCGGACATGGTCGACCCTGCCGCAGTCCGACCGCACGCTGGTTCTCGCAGCGGCGGTCACCACGCTGTTTCTGGCGTCGCCTCTTATCGGCGTGCGATATTACGGCCGACTGCTGCTTATGGCCTACGCCCCGGCCACCGTGGTGCTGGCGTTTCTGCTGACGAACCTCCACAGTCGTCCAGCCAGATGGGCAGTTACCACCATTGCCTTGATCTCGACCGTAACGCTCTCGGCGGGGATATTGCGGAACGGTCGGCCAGCGAGCATTACTGAGCCTGCTTACCACGAGCTGCGTCAAATGGTCGGCCTCATAACCGAGCCGAAAAAAAGCCTGGTGGTGGCTCGACACGGCCTCGAATGGTGGGCGGGGTGGGTGCTGGCAACCGATGTCGCAGAAGCATACCGAGTTGACGCCGAGACCATCAGCAAATATCAGACAGTGTTTTACTTACAGCAGATTGCCGATGCGCCCAGCTATGGACCGAGCGGACCTGGGGGGCCACCCTTTCCCGAAGCCCAGGCCCCAGCCGAGGCCAAGGTGGTCTTTCAGGGGCGGTACTTCCGCCTGGCCAAAGTCTCTGCCAATGGGCTTGGTCTATGAAGCAGCATCAAACCGCCCAAGCCTAGTAGTAACACCGCGGCTGGTTCCGGAACAAGAACAATTCTGGCATCATGCCCGACAAGAAAAACGTTATCAATACTTTCGCCACTGGCCAGTATCCCGGTCAGATGCCTGCGAGGTTCATCCCAAGCGAAGCCACCCAATAGACTGGTAAGTTCACCGTAACCCAAAGCCTCTCCATCAAGAGCAAAGTCCGAACCGTGTAAGGTTAGGATAGCGTCGTGGTCTGCTATCAAATACCGGCCTACCCGACCACCGGACATAGTTACCTGGCTGCTGCTGGAGGCGTCCAAATAGTCTCTTATCGACCCACCGGAAATAGTCACCTGGCTGTTGCCGTAGGCCCACAACCAGCCTACCACCGACCCACCGGACATAGTTACCTGGCTGCTGGCGCGGGCATACAACCGCTCGCCTATCGACCCGTCAGATATCGTTACTTGGCTGCTGTCGAACGCCAACAAATCATGGCCTATCGACCCACCAGACATAGTTACCTGGCTGCTGCCGTGGGCCCACAATTGAGTGCCTATCGACCCGCCGCGTATGTTTATCTTGCTATCTTCGAATCCCTCAAGGGCATGCCAAGACGTGCTTGCCCCTTCAAGCCAGTTAACGGTGGTTTGCTTTCCAGGAGCTTGGTTGTCAACCCAGACATCATCGGCGATTTCATAATCGATGTCGTGGGTTTGGCCATCCTTAAATTCAATCACACCCATTACTTGCGAACTGCTCAGACATGAAGCTATTACCGTCATCCAAATTTTTACATTTCTTCTCATCATTACCTCTCCTGATAGAATTCGTTAACGCTTAAACACTGGCGATTGCGATGAGTATAAGGCATCAAGTATACGAGTGTCTAAAATAGGAACCTGCATTGCCCCCCCACTTTTACTGCCTTGTTCATAAACCGCTGCTAATTCTCAATAATAGGGCTTTCCCCGCCGATGGTCAAGCGAAAAATATCGCGGGCTTGGAGTTCTGTCAGAGCAATTCGTCTACTTTCTTCAATACCACTGTCCTACCATACCTCTACGAACTCTTTCGTCATAAGTTAATGTTTTCGCCCTGCTATGCTGCAACGTCAATGCAGCGCGTGGCACGCTCCAGCGCGGTGCCCTGACCATCCTGCTGAACTCTTGGCGAGAGATTTGTACAGCGGCAGACCTGTTTCCAGCACGCAGGCCTTATGGGTATCTGCAAAGGCTCCGGCGTTGGCCTCTGTCCAGAATAGGTATCGAGACGGCCACTCAGCGGGAAAAGTGGAGCTTTACTTGTTGCATCGAGCACGCACAAGTGTAGTATATATGCTAATGAAAGGAATCTGACATGTTCTGCTATAAGCGCACTGAAATTCTACGCACACATGCATTCATTGTGGGGATTTTCATCTTTTCCTCAATAACATACGCAGGCTTCCCGGAATTTGAATACCACCAGATCGATCGCATCGGAAGCCAGATGGGCCAGACCTCGCTGGTCGATATCGACAAGGACGGCAAGCTCGATTGGGTCGTCGGCGAGCGGACGAGGACATGGTGGTTCCGGTACGTGGCCCCCGACCAGTGGGTCCGGCACGATCTGGGCCAGGGCGCGCGGACCGATGTCGGCGGCACCGCGTTCGACATCGACGGCGATGGCTGGATCGACCAGGTCGCCGGCACCGGCTGGTACCGCAACACGGGCAAGCCCCGCACGGAGCCCTTCGAGCGGTACGAGACCGGCGCGATCGCCTGCCATGACATGGTCGCGGCCGACATCGACGGAGACGGCAAGCTCGACGTGGTCGCAATTAGTGATCAGAAATCTCAGGTTGTCACTGTCTGGTACGAGATTCCGGCCAACCCACGCGAGAAATGGATCGAGCACCGTATCGGCGGCGGCATCCACGGCGGCGTCGGGCCACGCGGCATCGGCGATCTCGATGGCGACGGCGACAACGATGTCGTCCGCGGCGACGTCTGGTTCGAGAACCTCGACGGTAATGGCACCCGGTGGAAGGAGCACGCGGTCCTGACGCCGCTGGGCGGCCATCGCCCGGAACGGTACGGCCTAGCCCTCAAGGTCTGGATCTGCGACCTCAACCGCGACGGTCACCTCGATGTCGTGCAGGCCGAGGCCGACACGCCAGACGGCCGCGTCTTCTGGTTCCAAAACGCCGACGGCAAAGGCCAAAAGTGGGTCTTCCATTTGATTTCCGCCAACCATACCGAGCAGGATTTCCACTCGCTGGCCCTGGCGGATTTCGACAACGATGGCGATGTCGACGTCTTTTCGGGCGGCGGACCGCTGACCAAGGACGACTGCAAGTGGTTTATCTGGGAGAATCTCGACGGCAAAGGCGGCGACTGGAAGGAGCACGTAATCGTCACCGGCAAGCAATGCCACGAAGCAAAGGCAGCGGACGTTGACCGGGATGGCGATATTGATATTTGCTCCAAGCCATGGAACGGCGACGAGCACGTTTATCTTCGCAACATGCTCAAGGAGCACGGCGATGCGAATAAGGAAAGGGGCAAAATGTCCGGCAAAATCGTTAAGAGCGACGAGCAGTGGCGGCGGATACTCACGCCCTTGCAGTATAAAATCACCCGCGAAAAGGGCACCGAACAGCCCTTCACCGGCAAATATTACAATTTCAAAGGACAAGGCAAATACCTTTGCGTCTGCTGCGGCCAGGAGCTATTCGGCTCGGAAGCCAAGTTTGACTCCGGCTGCGGCTGGCCGAGCTTTTCCCAGCCGACTGCCAACGATAACATTGAGAAAGCCCCGGATAAGAGCCTTGGCATGATAAGAACGGAGGTCACGTGCAGCCGATGCGGCGCCCATCTGGGCCACGTTTTCGACGATGGCCCGCCGCCGACCAGCCTGCGCTATTGCATCAATTCCGCCGCCCTGCAGTTCGTCGAAGACAAGAAGTAACAAGCCCACCAGCGCAGCAACGCGTAATTAGTGGCTGCACCCAAGCTGTATTGCGCCCGCCGGCAGACTATCATCCGAGCAGCCAGATATCGAAAGCCCTTATTGACGAACCAAGCTTATCTGGTATGCTTATCTGGGTAAGTGCCGGTATTTCTGTGGAATAGGAAAAGCCACGAAATGAATTACCACAAAATCATGACTGGCGATTCGCGGCGGATGGCCGACCTAAACGATGAGTCGGTACACCCCGTCATAGCTTCGCCGCCTTACTGGCATCTCGTACGGTCTGGCTCGTGGATAGATGGAAAAACCGAAAGACAATCCCCACGTAGAACGTGGGGCTAAATCCGCCATAGGTTTAGCAGACAGACATTCAGCCCTGCAATTGGGCCCCCGCGAAGCGGGAATCCTTGCGGGGTTATCTTTGTGAGGTTTGCAAGACTACCATGCTCAAAAGGACACATACTTGCGGGCGGCTTCGGCTGGAAGACGCGGGCAAGAAAGTAACATTGGCCGGGTGGGTTCAGTCCTACCGCGACCACGGAAACCTGGTCTTTTTCGACCTGCGGGATAGAGAAGGCCTGACGCAACTTGTCTTCAATCCCGAAACGCAGCCGGAAATTCACAAATTGGCCAGGACGGTCCGCTGCGAATGGGTCATAGCTGCACAGGGCATCGTTCGGCCGCGAGGGCCAGGACTGGAAAATCCCAAGCTGGCAACCGGCCAGATCGAAGTGCTCGTCGAGCAAGTCGAAATACTCAACACCGCCAAGACGCCACCCTTCGAGATCGACGAAGCGGAAAAGACCGGCGAAGAGGTTCGGCTTGGTCATAGGTATATAGATCTGCGCCGCCCCGACATGCAGCGCAGGCTCCACGTCCGACACCGCGTCACCAAAATCGTACGCGACTACTTCGACCGTCTGGGCTTTTGGGAGATCGAAACACCCATGCTGGCTAAAAGCACGCCCGAAGGCGCCAGAGATTTTCTCGTGCCCAGCAGACTGCTTAGGAATTGCTTCTACGCTCTGCCCCAGTCGCCGCAGCTATTCAAGCAAATCCTTATGATCAGCGGCGTCGACAAATACTTCCAGATAGCGCGGTGCTTCCGCGACGAGGACCCGCGTGCCGACAGACAGGCCGAGTTTACGCAGATCGACGTGGAGATGAGTTTCGTGGATACCAATGACATCGTTGGCGTTCACGAAAATCTCGTAGCGAAAATCTGGAAACACATACTGGATGTGGATGTGACGGCGCCGATGCGGCGGATGTCTTACCAGGACGCCATGGCCGATTACGGCACCGACAGGCCGGATCTGCGCTTTGATTTGAAGCTAAAAGATATATCCGATATCGCAAAGCAAAGCTCCTTCGGTATATTCACCTCAGTCATTGAAAAAGGCGGAGTCGTAAAAGGACTCTGTGCACCGGCAGGCGAAAAATACTCCCGCAGTGACATCGAAAAGACGCTGACCAATTTTGTCGCCGACTACGGCGCCAAGGGCCTTAGCTGGATCAGGCTCAAGAACGAGGGGGGCAGCCTCACGTTCGTCGGCGGTCTGGGCAAATACTTCAGCCCGCAGTTGCAGCAGCAAATCATTGAGCGTTTCGCAGCAAAAGATGGTGACCTGCTCTTGCTGGTTGCCGACAGCCCACAAATTGCCAACAAGGCCCTTGCTCCACTGCGGTGCAGAATTGCCCGCGACCTAAAGCTTTACGATGAAAACAGGTTTGAGTTTGTTTGGGTCGTGGGATTTCCGCTATTCGAGTGGAACGAGGACGAAAAGCGTTACGAGTCGATGCATCATCCGTTCACAGCACCCGTGCCGGAGGACCTGGATAAGCTCGACAGCGACCCCGCAAGCGTCCGCTCGCAGGCCTACGATATTGTCGTGAACGGCTCTGAAATCGGCGGCGGCAGCATCCGTATCCATCAGCCCAAGGTGCAGCAGAAAGTCTTCGACCTGCTCCACATCTCCAGGCAGCAGGCTCAAGAGCGGTTTGGCTTTTTCCTTAAGGCCCTTGAATACGGCGCACCTCCGCACGGCGGAATAGCGTTCGGATTGGATAGAATCATCATGCTGCTTACCGGCACAGACAACATCAGAGACGTTATCGCGTTTCCTAAGACTCAGCGAGGCCAGTGTCTGTTGACCGATGCTCCAAGCGAAGTCGATCCCAGGCAACTAGAGGAGCTCAATCTGCGAACACAAAGGCACCTGCGGGCAATCGAGCCGGACAGCGACGAACAAAAATAGTATATCGCACCGGGCTAAACCAAAAACAACTTCAAGAATATTATGAAAATTGTGCTTCTTTGGCAGCGGCTGTTAAAGCTCTTAAGATTATGGCCCCTTTCCTTGGCGAGAAAATGCCAACTGGCGTTCGGGGTGGCGATGGTCTTTACGCTGGTGCTCGCACTTCTGCTGCCCCACATCTGGATGCGCCAGCTCATTAAGAAGAACTACCTTGATACGGAGCGGGCCAAGGCTGAGACCCTGCTTTTCAGAAATCACTTCCAGCTAAAAGCGCCCGGCGAGAGGTCGCTGGCCGCCTTGGACAGCTCAGGGACGGTTGCCGATCCGAACAAGCCGCAGATACGTTGGATTCGCTTCACAAAAGAAAGCAAGGATACACGCCCGGCAGGTTCACAAAACCAACTCCAGCAGTTGACCGCCATACAGAAAGAGATGATCGACGCTCTGAAAGCGGAGGAAGACCGAAACGAGAACATCAGTTTTGAGAAGATAAACAATGTGCCCTATACCAGCTATGTGAGAATCTTCAGGGCCACGGACAATTGCATAAGGTGCCATAATCCGCACGGCTCGCCCAGTGCGTTTTCGCAAAATGAGCTGATCGGTGCCGTGGTCACTCAACATGCGGTCGGCGACATCAGCAAAATGACGCTGCTGAATTGGGTCTGGATAAGCGCCGCCGGACTGATAGCGGGAACTGGGGCCATCGTGGCGTTCTACCTGATCACACAGCGGGTAATCCTTCGGCCCATCCGGCAACTGCGGGCCATTGCCAATAATGTTGCCGAGGGCAATCTTGACATAAGAAGCACAATAAGCACCGGCGACGAATACGAAAAACTGGCCGACGCATTCAACAATATGCTGGACCGGCTCCAGACCACCCAGGATAAGCTGCGCCAAACAAACAAACAATTGGACACCAAAATAGCAGAGCTTTCGCAGCGGAATATTGAGCTATTCAAGGCCAATAAGCTCAAGAGCGAATTTTTGGCCAACATGTCGCATGAGTTCAGAACACCGCTCAACGCGATCCTGGGCTTCGCCCAGGTCTTGCGCGAAAAACCCGGGCTGCTGAAAAAGGACAGGGGCCAAAAGTACGCAGAGAACATTATCGCCAGTGGAAACAGGCTGCTGAACATGATCAACGACCTGCTGGACCTGGCAAAAACCAGAGCCGGAAAAATCCAACTGCATATAGAAGATGTCTCTGTACCGGAGCTTTGCAAAAAATTGATTGCATCTTTTTCACTTCTGACCAAGAAGAAGAAGATCAAAGTAAAGCTGGCCACGGACCCCGACCTGCCGGTTCTGACCACCGACGCCGGCAAGGTTCAACAAATACTGTACAACTTTCTCAGCAACGCCGTGAAGTTCACGCCCCAGCGAGGAAGGATTGAAATGCGAGCGTTCTGGTCGCCTGCTCACGGCGGCGCGCGTGAGAATTCGGAACCGGAAATCTCAGGTTCGGACGCCCCGACGGCAGGCCGATTCGTGCGTATCTCGGTAAGCGATACGGGCTGTGGAATAGCCCAGCCCGACCAAGCCAAGATATTCGAGAAGTTCCGGCAAGTGGATGGCTCTATTACGCGAGAATCTGCCGGCAGCGGGCTGGGACTTGCGATAAGTAAAGAATTGGCAGATATGCTTGCCGGCAGTATCGGCCTGGAAAGCGAGGCGAGCAAAGGCTCGATTTTCTGGCTGGATATCCCCGTCACGCTGGCAGCAACAGGCCAGCCAAAAACCGCCAACGCCGAGGAAACTAAGGCCGGCGTGCTATCCACTTGAACCACGATAATATGGACCGGCAACACGGTGTCCGAATCTTTTTTTGTTGAGGTACGAGAATGACTATGCCTGCTTTACACTTACCTGCATGGCTCATCGTGTGCATAAGCACGGCAGTGCTCTTTGCGGCTGATCCCAATCCATCTCATCCGTTTTCCGTGCACGATATGCTGGCTATGGACCGGCTCTCCGACCCACAAGTCTCGCCTGACGGCAATTGGATTGTCTTTGTGCTGCGAGAAACTGACCTGCAAGCCAATAAGGGCCGCACGGACATCTGGCTGGTCCGCACCGACGGCACGGAAATGCGCCGTTTGACGTCCCATCCCGAAGCCGACTCCAACCCACGATGGGCAGCGGACGGCAAATCAATTTATTTTATATCCAACAGGTCGGGCTCATCGCAAATCTGGCGCATCAGAATCGATGGCGGAGAAGCCGAGCAGGTAACAAAACAGCCTCTGGACGTTGGAAATCTGATTGTCTCACCTGACGGTAAGAACCTGGCTTTCACCATGGAAGTTTTCCCGGATTGCAACGCTGGCCAGACAAAGCAGAGACTCGAGCAAATGGACAAGACAAAGGCGAGCGGACGAATTTACGAGCGGATATTTGTCCGGCACTGGGATGCGTGGAAGGACGGCCGACGCTCACATCTATTCATCATGCCCGTTCTCGGTGGCGAGGCGATAGACGTAATGGCGGGCATGGATGCAGATACTCCCTCCAAGCCGTTCGGCGGGCCGGAGGAAATAACATTCACGCCGGATAGTCGCAGCATCATCTTTACCGCCCGCGACGTCGGGCAGCAAGAAGCGTGGTCCACCGACTTCGACCTCTATCTTGCACCAGTGGACGGCTCCGGCCCGCCCAGATGCTTGACAGAGCAAAACCAGGCATGGGACACGCAGCCGGTTTTTTCGCCCGATGGCAAAACCCTGGCCTATCTGGCCATGTCCCGCCCGGGCTATGAATCCGACCAATTCCGAATCGTCCTGCAGCCCTGGCCCGACGGCAAGCCGCGGGTTCTAACAGAGAATTGGGACCGCAGCCCATCGGACTTTTGTTGGGCACCGGACGGCAACACCATCTTTGCCGCCGCAGCCAACCTGGGCCAGAAGTCTCTTTTCGCCATTGATGTAAAGACGGGCAAGGCGCGCGTTGTGGTAAAGCATGGCAATATAGGTTCGCCCGGCGTGGCAGCAGGCAGGGTAGTATTCAGCCTGTGCAGCCTGGGATCGCCTGCGGAACTGTACTCGGCCAAACCGGACGACACCAAGCTGAAAAAAATCACCAATATCAATACTGATAAACTCGCTGCCGTCCGCATGGGCGAATATGAGCAGTTCACCTTCAAAGGGTGGAACGATGAAGTAGTCTACTGCTATGTGGTCAAACCCATCGACTTCGACCCCAACAAGAAGTATCCCGTGGCTTTTCTGATTCACGGCGGGCCGCAAGGCTCATTCGGCAATACATTTCATTATCGCTGGAACCCGCAGGTTTATGCCGGGGCAGGATATGCCGCGGTGATGGTCGATTTCCACGGCTCAACCGGATATGGCCAGGCCTTCTGCGATTCCATCCGCGGAGATTGGGGCGGAAAACCGCTGGAAGATCTGCAAAGAGGCGTGGAGGCCGCCTTACAGCGATACCCCTGGATGGACAGCGAAAAAGTCGCCGCCCTTGGAGCATCATTCGGAGGCTACATGATTAACTGGATCGCCGGCAACTGGCCTGACCGATTTCGCTGTCTGGTCAATCACGATGGCAATCTTGACGAGCGGTTCGCCTATTTTGATACCGACGAACTATGGTTTCCAGAATGGGACCACATCGGCACGCCCTGGCAGAACCCTGACAGCTACGAGAAGCACAATCCGGTAAACTTCGTAAAGAACTGGAGAATGCCGATGCTGGTTATTCATGGCGGGCTGGATTTTCGCGTGCCTGAAACGCAGGGCCTGGCCACTTTTAACGCCCTGCAGCGATTGGGCATTCCCAGCAAACTGTTATACTTTCCTGACGAAAACCACTGGGTGCAAAAGCCCGCAAATTCCATCCTCTGGCACGAAACCGTCCTTGCCTGGCTGGACCAGTGGTTAAAAAATGGCCAGCTAACCCACCAATGAATTGGCGGGCTAAATATTATGCGGTATAATCACCTGCTCGTTTCGCACAAGAGAAAGGGGCGCTAATGCGCAGAAAATTTGTAAGGGCGATTTTCCCGGGCTCGTTCGATCCGATTACAAACGGGCACTTAGACGTCATCAGCCGGGCAATAAAACTCTTCGATGAGCTAATTATCGCGGTCGGACGAAGTCCGATCAAGAATCAGCTTTTCACGCCTGAAGAACGCGTCGAGATGATAGAGGAAATAATCCGCCAGAGAAGGATGAAAGGCGTCTGCGTAGAGAGTTTCGATGGCTTGACCGTCGAATACGCTGCCAAAAAAAAGGCGGATGTGATCCTGCGAGGGCTGCGAAGCCTCACGGATGTCCAGTACGAGTTCCAGCTTGCGATGACCAACCGGGCCGTCGCGGGCATAGAGACTGTATTCATCATGACCAGCGAGAAGTACGGTTTTACCAGCTCGACCCTGATCCGTGAGGTGGCATCCCTTGGGGGCGACCTGTCGAACCTAATCCCCAAGAACGTGCAGAAGCGTCTGCGGCAACGCTTAAGAAAATGCCGGTGCTGACCTGCCGCCACATGGCCGAAACAAGTCATGAACTGTGCCAGATGAGGGGCGTAATATGTTCGTAGTGGCTGTGGAAACGCACTTTCGAGCGTCGCATCAGCTTGTCCTGGCGGACGGCTCAAAAGAGCCGTCACACACACATAGCTGGTCGGTTACTGCTGATGTGAGCGCAGAGAAGCTCAACAGCAAAGGCGTTGTGATGGACTTCCGGCAGTTGAAAGCAACCGTGGACGCGGTCGTGGCTGAGCTTGACAATAAGACGTTGGGCAGGATCGACTATTTTCGTCGCAACAGCCCTTCGGCTGAGAACCTGGCCAGATACATCTATGAAAAACTCGAACCGCAACTGCCCAAAGGCCTGAAACTGCAGAGCGTCGAGGTAATGGAGGAACCAGGCTGTCGAGCAAAATTCGCAAATTAACCAGCCCGCTGTTGGCCTTATAACGACCGGGCGACTGCAGTCGTTTGTCAAATTTGACGATACTATCAGCGGGATTTTGTTATAATAGCCAATATGCAGTGTCAGATTTGTAATAAGAGAACGGCGACTATCCACCTGACCGAGATCAGCGACGGTCTGCGTACCGAGATGCATCTTTGCGAGCACTGTGCGCAGGAACAGGGCATAGCCGCCAAGACACAGATATCCATTAACGAGTTGCTCAGTAGCCTGCTTGCTGCCCAGCCAAGCGACGATGAGCTATTCGGTCCCTCCGAGCAGGCAGCCCAATGCCCCCATTGCGGCTTTACACTGGAGCAATTTCGCAGGCAAGGACTGTTGGGCTGTCCGCATGACTACGAGGTTTTTGAGAAATCGCTCCGAGGGCTCATTGAGAAAGCCCACAACGGCCGGACAACTCACTGCGGCAAGGCCCCGTCAAAAACGCCGCAGCAGACCAGAACGCACATGGAGCTTGCAAACCTGCGCCGGCAGCTTGACGCGGCTGTACAAAGCGAAGATTACGAGCGGGCAGCCAGATTGCGAGACAAAATAAACCAGATGGAAAAAAGGACGTGATATTTTGCCCCGTAGCTTGTTGCGGGGTTTTCCCAAGATAGGATATACCGTGCACGGGAGGATTCGGCCCCCCGTTTGAAGGCAGTACCATCCAAGAGCTATGAAGCTGACCGATATAAGTAGTGACATAAACGAATGGTTTAGCGGTGTCGGGCCGTTAGCGGAAATCGTTGTCTCATCACGGATTCGTCTGGCCAGAAATCTTTCCGGCTACAAATTCTTGAGCTGCTGCTCGACTGCTGAGAAAGCTGAAATACTGGCGAAACTAAAAGACGTTCTAATGTCAGTCGACCTTGGCGACAAGGTCTTTTACGTCAGCGTAGACAGAGCTTCAACGCTGAACAGAAACTTCCTGGTGGAACGCCATCTTATCAGCCGGAACCACGCCTTCGGCACGGGCCCACGGGGAGCAGTGATCGCACGGCGGGAATTCTTCACCGCCATGATCAACGAAGAGGACCACTTGCGTCTGCAGGTGTTAAAAGCAGGCTGCCAACTATCCGCCTGTGCCAAACAGATAGACCGCATCGACGACATGATAGAGC
>CAZPJZ010000009.1:0-18696 GCA_964586995.1 uncultured Pirellulales bacterium
TGCAGGAATCAATAGCCCCCCGCATTGCACCGTGCTCAGCAAGAAGACGCTCTTTCTTGGCAAGTTCCCAGTCCGCATCAACCATCATTGCCGCCAGTTCTTCAAAGCTCACTTCTGGCTCCCAGCCCAAAATGCGCCGCGCCTTTGATGCATCGCCCTGGAGCAGGTCTATCTCTGCCGGCCGCAAGTACCGCTTGTCGAGCTCAACATACTTTTTCCAATCTAATCCGACACGGGCAAAAGCCAAATTTAGAAACTCGCGTACGGAATGGGTCTGGCCCGTGGCTATAACATAATCATCAGGCTTATTCTGCTGGAGCATAAGCCACATCGCCACAACATAGTCGCCGGCAAAGCCCCAGTCGCGCTTGGCATCCAGATTACCCAGAAACAGCTTGTCCTGTAGGCCTTCTTTTATCCTGGTGGCCGCTCTGGTGATTTTGCGCGTAACGAACGTTTCGCCGCGACGCGGCGACTCATGATTGAACAATATGCCGTTGCAGCAGAACATTCCGTAGCTCTCGCGGTAATTCACCGTCTGCCAGAAACCATATACCTTGGCGCAGCCGTATGGGCTTCGCGGATGAAACGGCGTGGTTTCCTTCTGAGGTACTTCCTTGACGTTGCCAAACATTTCGCTGGAAGAGGCCTGATAAAAGCGTACCTTGGGGCACGCGTCGCAGACCGCCTGTAGAAGCCGAACCGTTCCGACAGCATCGACCTGAGCGGTGTAGACCGGCTGATCAAAACTCACGCGCACATGCGACTGAGCGCCAAGGTTATATATTTCATCCGGCTGCGTTTCAGCCAGAATCTGCCGCAGGCCAGCACCGTCCGTCAAATCGCCGTAGTGCAGAAATAGCTGCGTGCCTGGCTCGTGCGGGTCTTTATAAAGGTGGTCGATCCTTTCGGTGTTAAATGAGCTTGACCGGCGGATTATGCCGTGCACCTCGTAGCCTTTACCGAGCAATAGCTCAGCTAAATAACTGCCATCCTGGCCTGTGATACCCGTAATCAATGCCTTTTTCATAATAGCGCTCTATTAGAGATCGCAAAAGCTCCGGCTCTTTGCTTAACGGTTTCCATACATGGATGCGTAGTACTTCTGATAATCGCCGGAGACGACGTTGGCTAGCCAGTCTCGGCTGGCAAGATACCAGTCTATCGTCTTAGCGATTCCTTGCTCGAAAGTTACCGATGGTCTCCAATCAAGCTCCGTCATTATCTTAGTAGCGTCAATAGCGTACCGCCTATCGTGGCCCGGCCTGTCGGTCACGTGTTTAATCAGTGACTTCGGTTTGCCCAACCGTTCAAGTATCAAATGAACCACTTCCAGGTTTGCCTTCTCATTGCAACCGCCGATATTGTAAATCTCGCCCGGCGGTGCTTCAGCTAAAACCTTCCATATCGCCGTGCAATGGTCATATACATAGAGCCAATCCCGCACATACAGGCCGTCACCGTAAACAGGCAGTTCCTTGTCATTAAGAGCGTTGTTGATCATCAGCGGAATCAATTTCTCAGGAAACTGATAGGGCCCGTAGTTGTTCGAGCACCTGGTTATATTATATTTGACGCCCCAGGTATGGCCGAACGCCTTCACCAGATGGTCGGCGGCGGCTTTGCTGGCTGAATACGGGGAGTTCGGACTCAACGGCGTTTGCTCAGTAAACTTGCCCTGCGGGCCGAGCGAACCATAAACTTCGTCGGTTGAAACCTGAATAAACCGCTGCAAATTCTT
This sequence comes from uncultured Pirellulales bacterium, assembly GCA_964586995.1. Classification (GTDB taxonomy): domain Bacteria; phylum Planctomycetota; class Phycisphaerae; order Sedimentisphaerales; family Anaerobacaceae; genus JAFNGF01. Next base: position 1,742 of record CAZPJZ010000009.1, read on the forward strand.
GTCGCGGGCGGCTTCCAAAAGCGTCAGTGTGCCGGTAACGTTGGTTTGTATAAAGACCTTCGGCCCTGCTATGGAACGGTCGACGTGGCTTTCGGCAGCGAAATTAATAATCGCATCAATCCGGTATTGCTCGATGATTTTTTCTGTCAATTGGCCATCGCATATATCGCCTTTGATGAATTCATGATTGGGATGGTCCAGAAAGCCGGCAAGATTTTCAAGATTGCCGGCGTAAGTGAGCTTATCGAGATTGGCGATAAAACAATCCGGCTGCTCCGACAGCACCATCCGAACGAAGTTACTGCCGATAAAGCCCGCGCCGCCCGTTACCAGAAGCCTTCTCATAGCTGCCTCAAAAAACGCTCTAACGGACCCTGCCAGTGCTCGATTTTCTCGCCCAGCAAGGCCTTAATTTTGCTGCAATCGAACCGGCTGTTTAATGGTCTTGCCGCTGGGGTGACATAATCGCTGGTTTTGCAAGGCACCACTTCAGCATCCATCGAGAGCTTGCCAAAAATGAATTTCGCCATTTCGTAGCGACTGACATAGCCGGCACTAGCAAAATGAAATATGCCGGTTGGCTTCCGTTGCAATAGTTTACAAATCACCTTTGCAGCTTCGGTCGTGGCGGTCGGCGAACCTATCTGGTCGTCCACAACTCTCAGCGTCTGGCTGGCCTTGGCCCGCTCCAACAGCTTGGTCACAAAGTTTTTTCCATGCCGGCCATAAGTCCACTCGACCCGCATTATACAGTTATCGCAGCCGCTTTCAACCAGAAGCTGCTCGCCGATGAGCTTGGTTCTGCCGTATTCACTTATTGGATTTGGCTGGTCGGTTTCCACGTATGGTCTGCCCGCCTTACCATCAAAAACAAAATCTGTACTAATGTGCAGGACCCATAGCTTGGCTTGTCCTGCCAGAGCACCGAGCCGCCCTACTGCTTCTGCGTTGACTTTGTATGCCAGGTCGCGCTGCCTCTCGGCGCCATCGACATCGGTGTAAGCTGCGCAGTTGACGATTGTCCTTGCCGTATTCAGAGCCTGCTTCAAATGCTCCGGGTTGGTTATGTCAAATTCAGGCAAATCGAATATCCTGGCATCGAAGCCCTGGCTACGGCAGATCTGCGCCAGGTCCGTGCCCAACATCCCCCTGCCGCCCAGAATCACAACAACTTCCTTGCCCATCGTTGGCTGCCCGGTTACATCTGTCATTGCGGCGGCTCTGCGACAACCAGCTCATTCGCCCTGATGAGGGACTCGAATGTCCCGGCGTCCGTCCACCAGCCTTCGAGAATGTCGTACGCCAGTCGGTCCTGCGCTGCGTAGGCATTGTTCACATCGCTGATCTCGAGTTCGCCGCGAGCGGATGGCTTGAGCGTTCGTATGACATCAAAGACGGAAGCATCGTAGAAATATATGCCGGTTATGGCGTAATCTGACTTCGGTTTCTTGGGCTTTTCCTCGATTCCGACTACTTTGCCCTGCCGGATTTCAGCAACGCCAAAACGCTGTGGATCCGGAACCTGCTTGAGCAGCAGCCTGGCCCCCGTTTTCTGAGAAACAAACTTCTCTGCATGGTCTTTGAGACTGCTCTGAAAGATGTTGTCACCGAGGATGACGGCCAGAAGCAGTTGGTTTGCGAAATTTTCGGCAAGGGCCAGAGCCTGGGCGATTCCGCCGGCCTCGTCCTGGACCTTGTACGTAAAGCGGCAGCCAAAATCCTTTCCGGAGCCCAGCAGGCTTACCACATCGCCCATATGCTCGACGCCGGTCACAATCAGGATTTCCTCGATACCGATGGAAGTCAGCTTCTCGATAGGGTAGAAGATCATCGGCTTACGGCCGACGGGCAGTAAATGCTTGTTGGTGACCTTGGTCAGCGGCCTAAGCCTTGACCCCGTGCCCCCGGCAAGGATAACACCTCGTAAATTCATGTTAGGCTCCTTGTTAAACGTAACGCAAAATTTTAGGAAACGCGGGGTCGATTGTCAATAACGGCTTAGAATTGAACGCCGTAAGAGGCAAAGTGCGAGGGACAAAACAAAAGAGGCACAAAGTCACTGCGTGCCCTTGTGCCTCTTTCTCAAACACGGTCCGGGTCACTTTGAGACGGCAAACTCGTAGGCGTGAATTTCGCCTTTGTCGAGGTCCTTGCCCAGACAGTGAAGAACAAAGCCGCCGCTCTTTTTTTCGTATCCAAAATCTCGGCCGCTGAACAAATCCTTTGGCAAGCCCGCAGGAAGCCCATCGGGCAACTTGCCCGTCGTGGCCCTTAGTATGTAGATCTCAACGGCTGCTTTGACGGCATTGGTATGCGTCTTGCCTCTGATCTCGTGGCCGTAGACCTTGGAAAGTGCCGGCGCCAGCGCAGCAGTCAAAGTCGCACCGGGGTCCCCAGCCACGTCTTTTCCTGGCTTGTCACTCAGTTTCTGCAACTGGTCATACATCTGGGCGTAAGGCATCGCCGAATCCAGTGTCGTCTGAAAAGAATCCATGTACTTGGTATAGTAGTCCCTGTTCTTCTGAAGGAAGGCCTCGCCGCCCAACTCTGCGAGCTTCTTCAAGGCAGCGTCTTTGTCGGCCCCCGGCTCCAGGACCTCTATGAGCTGGTCAAGATTATCAAGGTACATGCTTTCTAAGGCTATTTCTTTTTCGGTCTTCAATGCGGCGTTGACTGACAGCACCCTGGTTGGCACTTGCGCGAGCCGGCTCCTTAGCCAGGTCAACGTCTCCAACTCGGGCGGCATTTGGCCCAATATGTCCGTGATGCAATTGTTAGCCGTGCGGCCAAGCGATATCGACACCAAGAAAGAGATAATGGTCTCATCACCGATGTGCTGGCTGAATTTAAGGACGCCCAGACAACGCTCGAAGGCCTGCCGGTAAGCGCCGTCGGCTGCAAGAATCCTGGCCTCTGCAATAAGAAGCCGCGACAACTGCCTGGCTTGCGCCAGATGGGGAAAATAGGCTGAAAACCCCTTGGAGTATCTCAGTCCCCAGTTGCAGTGCTGCATGTCAGCCGCCGCCGTAGCGTAATCAATTGTGCCATGACAGCTCTTCTGAATATACTGCTTGATCTGATCATTTGGCACGATTTTACCATCCGCCAATTGATCCACCATGTCCCTGGTAGCATCATCCACTTGCGGGTACATCAGAAACGCCTGATAGTACAGCAGGGCCGCATTGTCCGGGTCGGGCGGATAGGCGAAACTCGAACCGCTAAACGCCGCTATTACTAAGGTCAGGCAAATGAGTCCTGCTGTTCCATTTATGGTCATAGTTTTCATAGCTGTGTCCTTTCCAATTCTTAGCCATTTGAATCTTCTAATAGCTGCTGTAATGACAGGCTTGTTGGCCGCGGCCCCAACATTTCGATAGCCTGCTCACACTGTCTTTCCAGCGCTTCTATCCCGCCTCGCCGGTACACCGTCGCCAGTGACATTGCGGTCAGCATCTCAGCCGGCGACTTGACAATTTGAGGACCGTTGGTACCGTCAGGCTGCTTATTCTCGCCCCTGTATAGGAACAGAAAAGTCACCGCCACTGCCAGGACGGCGGCAGCGGCAATTTTCACCAGCGGCCTTGCGAAGAATAGCTTCAGTACTTTGGGCCTGGCCGAAGCTCCTGACGTAATCTTGGCCGCACGTGATACAAGCAGTTGAAAGGCTTCAGGATATTTCTGCTTCCACTTCTCAGGGTCAAAATCCGGCTTTGTCGTGTTGATAGTGCGATGTATTAGCTCGTCGAGCCACCGGTCGTTTTCTTGTTTGCTCATAACCGTGTCCTGCCAAAACCCTTACGCTGCAAGTAATGGGCTAACTTTCTCTTTGCTCTTCGAAGTCTTCCATTTACTGCCTGCTCGGACATTCCTAGAACCGCCGATATCTGCTCGTATGACAGTCCATCGTAGAACCGTAAGAAAATCACTTCTCTTGCCGAGGCCGAAAGCCTGCCTAAGGCCTCTCTGACGTACTCACTTGTCTGGTCATCCTGCGATTGGTCTGCGGCAGCCGAAAATGACTCGTAGTTCTCACATGCGCTGCTGCTCCGGGCAATATCCTTTGCGGCATTCCGGCAAATCGCCGCCAGCCAACCGGCGAAACGACTCCTGTCTCTCAACTGCGGCAACTGGCAAGCCGCTTTGGCAAAGGCTTGCTGGGCGGCATCTTCAGCCAAATGCCTATCGCCTATCACTGAATGGGCGATGGCAACCATGGCCGGGTAATATCGTTTGCACAACTCGGTGAAGCTGTCTGCTTCGCCGTTGATTGCCGCCTCTACTAACACCGAATCGGGTTTCTCGGCCATACCAAGCATCTTTCTGCTGAATCGGCTTTCACCATACAGACCTTCTCTGCCGCCCAAAATGGGCGCAGAAATTGCCGCTTTTCTGCAATTTTCGATTATACCGCCCCCGCCAAGTAAATCTCCGAAAAACGCGGGCCTGATACGAGACCCTCTCCACAGCAGCGGCGAGAACGAGGCTGTATCGCGCGATACGCCAAACCACGTGGTCAGGTGGTGATTCTGCACGCAAGCTACTGCCTTTTAGATTTTTCCGAAACCTCCTGCAGACCAGCAGCGACTAACCAACTGAAATCAACTTACAATAGAAAAAGGACGAAGCAGACAGTTAAAGGGAATCGAGAAATGCAGACACGTATCGCCTCAAAGCCAACCCGGACATGCAGCGGCTTAATAAGGACCGATCTTCCACTATTGGTCGTTCCAAAGGCAAGCAGCAGAAGATTCATCCAGACGATACGGCCCGGACAATTGTTTTGTATCGGCAAGGTCTATCTGAAGACCCATGATGGCTTGATCAGGCTCAAGGTTGCATAGAAAACTGTCCGCCGGCCGCATTTGACCTAAAGGAAAGGAAAAGACATGAACGTGCAAGAAGGACTCGCAGTAATGCTGGTTTTACTGGGCTTGGCGACTCCTTTCGTGGTGTCCGCCGTGATATATTACTTGAAGAAGAACCTTGAACACAGGCAGATCTTGGCTGCTATCGAAAAAGGTGCAGTCGCGACGGAGCTGCTCTCGACCAGGCCCAAACCGGCCGGCCCCGCCTGGGTAGCCTACTTCTCTCTTGGAATCGGGATGCTCATCGCGGCGCTCGGCTTCACGGTCGCTAAACAAGCCGAATACATTGTGGCCTTTGTCTTGGCGGGCCTCGGCGCCGGCTGGCTGGTCCGTGGACTCCTGGACCGCAAGTACTTCCTGCAAAGACATGCAGGAACCTAAGTCCTATGGCGATCTCGCCACAAGCTTTGTGCGGATGACGCCCGTCCTGCGCACCACTATTGGGGCGTGCTCGGAAGCGCGTGGCCTCTCCGTATCCTTATCAAGCCATCAGACCACGACATCGATACCGTACAATTGACAAAACGCCCGCAACTGCTTCGCGTGGTTGCCAAGGAATATTGTCTGGTGCATGCCTTTGACGTCGCAAACGTCGTCCACCTCGTTGATGGTCATTTCAATATTCGTGCGGCAGCCACCAGTCTGTGGGACAGGCGGGCATCTTACCACTTGTCCGCTATAGACATACATCTGGGGCGTTTTTCCGGAAACGTACTGTGCCATGGTGACATCCGCTCCCACAGGCCAGAGGACCCGCGGGACGCAGCCCCAGCCCGCCTCGGCGTGGTTCATTAGGATAACCGGCTGGGCAGGACCCGCCGGGCCGCTCAATCTTGACGGGCACGTGCAGTGCGCCCCAAAGTAGTGATTCTCCTCGGTCTCCATGGAGGCATTCTGCTGAAAGCCGGGCTTGCCGAAAAGCTGCTGAACCAGCATCAGTGTCAGCGTAGCACTAAGATCAGCCTGGCAGCCTGCCGGAATTCCTTCATCCCTCAGACTCATAAATCCCATACAGGGCGGCGGATGCTTGTGCGGCTTGCTCAGGCCAGGCAAGCAATCCATCATAATGGCATCCGCTTTTTCGGCCTTAATGATTGCTTTAAGCGCAAAATACGTTTTTGCGGCGTCAATAATGTCGGCCTTTGTCGGCTGAACCACCTCTTTGGCCCCCTTCAAATACGCATCGCCAAGCTGCTTGACGGCATCAGAGGTTTGCGTGTTCGCAAACTGTTCGATAAATCTTTCACCAGGAATCGTCAGTACCTGGGTGCCGAGATGGGGCACATTCGTCTCCTTCGCGGTGGAACCCGCAATGCTGACGAGCCGCGCCTCTCTCATCCATCGGGCCGTCTTGATCATCCTCATGCCATCTTCGACGGCGTCAAGATTATCCAACGAGTTGATCAAATATACGCCGGGCGTTCTGTGAAGCTGATTGATGTGATCGACTAAAAGAATGCCCAATGTGGCAAGCACAATCGTGGGGATTTGGCATTCTTTGACAATCCGCGTAACGTGCGGCCAATGTCCCTTCTTGAAGAGGATCAGCAGAAGCCCATCCGGCTTTGTCTGCTTGACCTCATTGATAAACTGCGCGACACTATCGGCCTCATCGAGAGGTTTCTCGTCCAGCCGTATGCGCATACCTAAATTCTGCTCAATCGTTCTAATTCTCTCGGCGTACAGCTTTTGGCGCCGTTCGGCATCGAAAGTCGATCCCGGCCAACTGTAGTAGCCAACCTCCCTCAAAGACTCGGTAGGCGGATAAATAAATGCTCCGCGTACCGTAGCGGCTGCCTTGCGTGTTTCGCCGGCCCGGGCAGAAGCTGCTGCACCAAATAATCCGCCGGAGCCAAGTGAAACACCAGCAGCGGTAGTACCCATGGTGGCAAGAAACTGACGCCGGGACATCCCAAATGACTTCGCCGACTGTGACTTTCTCATGTCAAACCCCTTCCTGATTAACCTGAAATCGCGCGGTCTGTCCTTGCTTAACTGTTAAAGCCTTATCGAACTGCTTGTAGCCAAAACCCTCCAGAAAGAATTTCGCCAGAGCCAACTCGCCGTGCAAGACTGACAATTGAATGCTCGCATCTTTGCCCGTGCGATTAACTAAACAACTGCCCCAGGCATAACCATTGGACCAGAAGAAAGTGCCGTCCCGTGCGGCAAAGGTCATCGTTTTATCGACGCCGCTGTAATGAAAGCCGGTCAGGGCCAGAACCGCCGCCCAACTGGCCATTGCCCGTGCGTAGTGATGGCCGCACTCGGCCTCATCGAACGGGCTGCGTTTCCGGCCATCGTATCTGTCGCGGATATTCTTTATGCACTTTAGCCCATTCTCGGCCTGGCCTTCATACAACATTCCGACAGCAGCGGCGTATTCGAAGCCCGTCATCACCTCGCTATAATAGGGGAATGGATTCTCGGGCCTATCCTTGGGATAGCTGGCCATAAGAAGCGCCGACTCGTCACCAAGGGCAAAACTCCGCATACAATTGAAATGGCCGTATAGACCCTCCCTCAGATTATATTTCATGACACCTTGCAGTGTCTTGCGGATATTGCCTGGCTCAAGTAAATATCCCAGCCCACAGACATGCGCCATATACTGTCCGACAAGCTGATCAACCAGACAGCCGGAGCCGAGTTGGTAATCAGGCTTAGTCAAATCTTTTGCGCCCATCCCCACAAGCAGACTTGGCGCTATCTCGGATTTGTCCTTTGGCGGCTGAATTGTGTGCTCGTAATATTCGCCGTTGAAAAGGTTAGCGTCTATCCACGCTTTGCCTTTTTCGAATAGCTCGTGACAGGTCCCGGCAAAATCCTGGTCGCCAAGATGGCGGGCCATTTCCTCCGCCGCCCGCAGCGCACCTAAATACCAGACGCCCATTTGTGGATTTGGCCCATAATATTCTACGTCCATAGTATTGTGCTGGCAGCCTTCCATTACGCCATCGCGGTCGGCGTCCCAGCCTCCTTTAATCCAGCAGAATTCGACCGCCTTTTTGACGTGAGGCCAAAGGGTCTTTAACATTTCATCGTCGCCCGACAGTTGCCAGTCGCGGTACATCTTCATAATGCAGCCCATCTGCCCATCGGCGGCGGCTTTGCCGAACTCCTTGGCGCGTTCAAGCGGCAAATTGACGCGAAAGCTCATCAGCCCTTGGTCATTTGTAGCGTGGGCAAACTCGACCTGCCGCATTGACTTGGCCAAACTGCCAAATAGATACGCCGTAGCCTGCTCGTAGTTCCAGACGTGTGTGCACGAGCCATGACAGCAGCCTCTCCTGTTGCTGCAACCTTCCCAGCCGTAGAAACGCCCGTCTTCCGTGCGAAAGCACGTCTGCGTGCGAAGCGTACTGACATTGAAGAGTGCAGCTTCTTTAACCACATCAGCAAGATCGCTGTCGCAGAACGCCCGCACAAACTGGATAGTTTTAGCTTCGAGATGCGCCAGTTGTGGCGTAAATTTTTCAGCGACATCCCAGGCATCACCGTATTTGGTGGTGTAATAATTACCGATGCGGTCCTGCTCATTATTTTTTGGCGTCCAGGTTTGGCGGTTCGGAAAATGCCACGTGATTAAGAATGTCACCCGCTCTGTCGCCTGCGGCGGCAGCTCAACTTGGACGGCAAGCGAAGCCATCGGCGTATCTTCGCCGGTGGCCGGGCGCTCTTCGAGCCGGCCATCGTTACTGAAATCATCCCAGAAATCCAGCAGCGAGCTGCCCCAGCTCTGCGGCGTCCAGGATGTGCGGGACGTAACGTCGTTCTTGGCGGTCGTAGTTAGTGCTATTGTGCCCCACTGCTCCGCCCGCGGCGCGACCCCTTTGGACGACATAAAGATGCCCTGGACATTCCGGCCTTTACGGAACTCGTTCTGGTTTGCCCTGCCGCCAACCGCCACGAGGTCGCCCTTCCAATCCTTCGTGCTGCCCGAGCCGTCTATGCCGATGAAGTTAGGCATACTGCCGCAGATAGAAGCAACTACCGATTTGTCGCTTGCATTGTGAAGGACATATCGCAGAACAGCGACCGGTATGCCGCTGGCATCGGCATCGCCCGCAACGAGCGGATTGAACGCCTCGATACGCATAAGCACAGGGACGTCCGCGTCGGATAGAAACACCTGCCCAAAGGGATATGCAGCAGCAAAGGAACAAGTGCGGAATCGCGGCAGACCATGGTTGGGCGTGGTGCTGCCGTGGCTGCCCTCATAATCCGATACATCGAGTGGGCCCTCAATTGCGCGGGTTACGCTACGGCCATCCGCTGTTTTGACGCAAAGCGCAAAAAATGGACCGACCGACCCCCGCTGCGGGATAAATCCTTTAGCTGGGCGGTTCATAATCTCCCAGTCACGCAGGTCGCCACGTCCACCTAACGAAACAGTCCCGGTCCCAATGCCTCCCAAAGGAAGGGCAATCTTACCCAGATGAGCCTGGTCATACCGCTTAAGTATAGGCCAGCCATCTCCACTGTACGCTGCACGCTGTACGCTGTACGCTATCTGCTGTCCGCCGCACGCTACTGCCATCGTCAAGGTCAATAACAACGTTCTCATGTGATTCTCCCATCTTATAGATGCCAAGGACTTCGCATAGAGCGGCAAAGCAATCGCTCCGCTACAGGGTCATTTACGAAATTCTCTTTAACTGGATCCCATTTTATTGGTCGGCCAAGCTCGTAGGCAATGTTGCCCAAGTGACAAACCGTTATGGACCGGCATCCTGCGGCGATGTCGCTGCCGGGCTTGGCGCGAGTACGTATGGAGTTGACGAAATCGGTATGATGGTTCTCGCTTTCATGCAGATGTATCTGATCTGGGCCGATTTTCTGCTTGATTAGATTTTCCGGCCAGGTCTTCAAAGTATAACGCCAAACTGCAACTCTACCCTCGGTTCCCTCAAACATTACGCCGTTATCCTGACCCGTTTCGGCCTTCAATTTCTCCGGGTCACGAATCATGACTGTACCGTTGGCGTACCGGTAGGTTATTACCTTGTAGTCCTTACCATCTGGAGGAATAATCTCGACCGGGCCGCCGTCGTCCATTCCCAGCCCCCATTGAGCGGTATCGAAATGGTGGGCGCCCCAGTTAGTCATCTCGCCGCCCGAGCAATCGCGATATGCCATCCAGCCTCTGACAAATCCGACATTGTAAGGCCTCCACGGTATTGGCCCGAGCCACATATCGTAGTCAAGATAATCCGGGACCGGCTCGGCAGGCAGGTCACATATCTTATATGCTACAGGCCCGCCGACGCCAACCGTCACCGTTTTTACCTGGCCGATGTAGCCGTTACGAACCAGCTCGCAGGCGAAGCGAAAGCTCCAACTGGAACGCTGCTGAGTGCCCATCTGGAATACCACGCCGTAGCGTGTGACGGCATCTCGCACCGCCTTTGCCTCTTCAATCGTAACCGAGAGGGGCTTTTCACAGTAAATGTCTTTGCCGGCCTTTGCCGCCGCGATGGAAATAAGTGGGTGCCATCGCTCGCCCGTAGCGATAAGCACGGCATCGATGTCTTGCCTGGCTAAAAGTTCCCGGAAATCACCGTATGTACCGCAGTCGTTGTTGCCGTACTTTTGGTTCACAATGTCACGGGAACGATTTTTATTCCGGGCGTCGGCGTCACAGACGGCTACTGCCTGCACTTCGGCCCTACCTATAAAGCCGCCTTCGGGCGCCCAGATGCCGCCGGCTAGACCCTGCGTGCCCTGGCCTCCTACGCCGATGAAACCCATCACGATGCGGTTGCTTGGAGCAACACTGCCGGCTTTTCCCAGAGCAGACGATGCAGTAACATAGGGAAAACCTATAAGCCCCGTCACGACTGTTGACGTTCTTTTCAAAAAATTGCGACGACTAATATTTCTCGCATGCGCCATAAGTAAGCCTCCACGAATTTTAGCCAGGAACCCCACGTGAAACGTGGGGCTAATTATTTACTGATTATCGTCACGATATTTCTACTATCTGTCCAGCCCTTGCAAATAATTTTTCGTTGGCACTTCCATTTTTCAAGCTGATCTCTAACGTGCGGTTCGAGCCTTCGATCAAGAACAACTCATCTTCTTTTGCGCTGGCATAATTGTCGTGGTAATTCATATCATATATTTGTGCTCCGATTCTAATTGAATATCTCTTCACATTCTGTTTGGGTATGTTTGTTATGATGTTCCCGAAGCTATCTATCCTGACCACCAACCCCCTGCCACTATCCTGATAAAGCTCCAATTTCTCAATCTGGCAGATTTTTTCGCCCAACTGGTCAAACTTGCCCAGGCCGATCTTTGCAGCCGCCGGGGCAAACACGTCTCTACCATGAAATGTGCAACTGGCATCGCTCGGAATGGGAATTTCCCTTATGTCAAGAACTTGCTGCTCTTTAAGCGTTTCCCAGAGCAGCCCATTATCCGGGGCAACAAAATAATAATGCTCGGTTCTAACCGCCAACGCTTTTCTTTCACCGCCTACGCCAGGGTCAACCACGCAGCAGAATACCGAACCCTCCGGGAAGTATTTGTAGTTATTCTTGAGAATCCACGAGGCATCGATGATGTTCTGGCTGGAAACACCGTGGCACAAATCCACCACCTGGGCGCGGCTGTCAATGCTGTAAATCACACCTTTCATAACGCCCACGTATTCACTCTGGCCGAAGTCAGTCAGCAAAACTATCATATCAGGCTCGGTGCGGAGTTTTCTTGACCTATCTTTTGCACGGCTGTAGATTTTACGCTTATCAGCCAAAAAGGAAAGATATTCTTGGAGCGATATGACGGGTTAAAACGGTGAAACTATCAGATTTTGGCAAGAAGCTCGCGGTACAATCCGGCATCGGCCAACTGATGGACGACCTGGGCAATGCCCTTGCGAAAAGCCAGGATGTCCTGATGCTGGGCGGCGGAAATCCCGCCCATATTCCGGAGGTTCAGAAGCATTTTCGAGAGAGCATCGTAAAACTTCTTGGCAGCGATAAAGAATTTGAGCGAGCTATCGGCAATTATGACCCCCCGCAAGGCAATAAAGAGTTCATCGAGGCGATGTGTACGCTGCTTCGCAGCGAGTTGTGCTGGGACATAGGACCCGAAAATATCGCGCTGACCACCGGCAGCCAATCGGCTTTCTTCATTCTCTTCAACATCTTTGCCGGCGCTTTTAAGGGCCAAGCCAACAAAAAGATTCTGCTGCCGCTTACTCCCGAGTACATTGGCTACTGCGACGTCGGTTTAGCCGACGACCTGTTTCTGGCATACAAACCCCAGATCGAGCACATCAGCAACCATATATTCAAATATCACGTGAACTTTGACAAAATCAATATCACCGATGAGGTTGGCGCGATATGTGTCTCTCGGCCCACGAACCCCACAGGCAATGTCCTGACGGATTCCGAGATTCAAAAGCTGGGCGAACTTGCCCGCTCAAACAGGGTCCCTTTAATCATCGACAACGCTTACGGCACGCCATTTCCAAATATTATTTTTACCGAGGCCGAACCCGTCTGGGACGATAATACTGTCGTGTGTATGAGCCTGTCCAAGCTCGGTTTGCCCGGTACCCGTACAGGAATTGTCATCGCCAACGAAGAAGTTATTACTATGGTCTCACAGGTAAACGCGGTGATGAGCCTTGCTCCGGGCGGTCTGGGTGCAGCCATCGCCACAGACCTTGTGCGCAGCGGTGAAATACTCCGCCTAAGTCAAAACGTCATTAAGCCTTTCTATCAGACACGGGCGGAAGAATCTGCTGACCTACTCTGTCGCGAGCTGGAGGGGACCGACTTTCATATACACAGGCCTGAAGGGACGTTTTTCTTGTGGCTGTGGCTGCCGGGACTGCCCATTACAGACGGACAGCTTTACGAAAGGCTCAAAAAAAGGGGCGTGCTGGTCGTCCCGGGCCATTACTTTTTCCCGGGTCTTAAGGACAACTGGCAGCATAAATACGAATGTATCCGAATAAACTACTCCCAGGATAAAGACGTTGTCACACGGGGCTTAAAAATTATAGCCGAGCAAGTCAGACAAGCCTACGATGGCCAGTAGTCCTACGATCAGCACACCTACAGCTCCAGGTGAGACTTGCCTTTTGGCAGATCAAAGCAAACCGTCACGGTTTGACCGTCGCTGTGCCATGTTCCAGCATCCAGCCGCAGCAATGTATTTACACGCCGCAGCTCGAAAGGACGCTCAGAAAGCGTCAGTCTGGGAGCTTTCTGTGAGACGTCCTTAACGCGGACGGTAAATCGCGTTGTGGCAAATGGAGCGTTGAATGTCACGCTGGGCCCTTGGCGAACAATCTCTGTCAGTTCCTTAGCAGCCCAATAACGGGCAATTTCACTTAGTTTCATCCAGAGTAAGTTGTCGTATCGCGCGTGAATACGCCTGACGGCTTCCTGAAAGATTTTGAAGCCGATTTCTTCGCCGTTATAATAGATACCCGGCCAATGACAGACCAAAATCGCGGGCTCACCCTTGTCGATGACCTGCGGCAGCCGGCCGCTATTGCCGTCTTCAGTGACCAACTTATCGACAGAGCCGGGCGTTAACCCGTCCCACCCGCCAAACCAGTCGCCGGTACAGCCAATGATGGATACGACGCACTTTGGATCCGGCCCGTTTAAGCCCGATGCGTACTCTACGCGCGGTGCTACGCTGCGCTTGTCCGTGTACAGGTCCCGAAAATAATGGGGGATTTCGGCCTTGAAGATATCCCGGCACGACTGGAGCGTGGCCTGCGCCAGCTCAGGCCGTGCACGGCTGCCAAAACCACCCGGAGTCGTAATACCCTCGCAGTCAAGACCAACGTTCTTCAGTATCCGCAAGGCATAACTCATGTAATCGGCTAACTCATCCACGGATTTGCCTGCCGACCAGCCCCAATTTTCCATAAACCGCTCGCTTCTCTCGGGATAAGGTCGGCCCGTCTTTGTGTCGATGACCCAGGTGTGGGTGACCATTTCGGGGTGAATGTCCCAGTCAGGCATCATAAATTCGCGCACCAGCTTGATGCTGTCCTCCAACTCTTTTTTGGACCAGCCCGGCAAATCCCGGTCCAGCCAGCCCACCAGTGCAGGATACGGGACGATGCTGTATTTGCCCTTGACATTATGCTCGCGGCACCACTGCCCGAACTTGCGGACAAAGGCGTCCGGTATCTCGCGCGGCAGCTTCTTCCAGTCCTGTTTATAGTTGTTGGGAAAGACCTCTGCGAACTGCGGGATGCCAAAGTGGGCCAGGTTCACCAGGCAGGTTGAATCGTCGATGATGAAGCTGACCGGCACGCGATTCTGCGGGTTGAGCACCATGACATCCGCATGTTGTAGTGGGCGGTCTGCCCTTTCTTGAGCCGAGGCCGGCATAGCGTCAAGAATTGACTTTGCTCCGGCGGCGGTCAGAGCCGCAATCTTCACAAAATCCCGCCTCGTGACTTCTGTTACTGTGGACATCTGTTATTCTCCTATCAAGCACGCACGCGATCCGGTTGTCGGTCTGCCCAGCCTGTTCTGCCTGATGACTAATAATAATACCACCAAACGTGGCTGCAAGTTTTTTCGCAGGCCGATTCCCGTAGTAGACCAGACCTACTTGAAAGCCGGATCGGTTTGGCACTTGGGGGCCAATTTTTCTGCCGTGGCCCGATAAAAGCGCAAGAATCTCCAGCCAGCACGCTGCCGCCAAAAGGTCCTTTCTGCACCCCCACCGGGCACCGTAAACAACAAAGTCTCTTGACGCCAGCGGTTTAGCCATACGGCGACCCTGCGATGTCACCGCGAGCACGTTCGGCTACGCTCAGTGTAAACTACGTCGAGGGGTCTGGCTGCAAGTGTAAGGCCGTCAGCGTGCGGGGCATAAGACAAGAAGCGGTATGCAGAGCATACCCTACATCTTCTGTCCGGCTGAGTGGACCTTCCGTGACACTTCTAATCGGTCGACGGCCACGCCCCACTAAAGCGGCAGATAATAAACGCCGATACATCAAGTCTGAAAGGAATTAACAACTTCTTAGGCCGAGCATTCAGTGATGGTTGGTGAATCACACAAAGGAGCAAGAATGGGTCAAACCGGTGAACATCCCCCACAGATCATAACCATTGGTCCCGGCGCGACGGTCAAAGAAGCCGCTGCGGCGATGCTCACCCATAAGGTCGGTTGTCTGGTAGTCAATGACGAGCACGGACGGTTTGCAGGCGTGGTGACCGAGCAAGATATTGTCAGCCGAGTAGTAGCCTGCTCGAAAGACCTCGAGCGAACCACGGTCGCAGAGATCATGACTACGGCGATTGTCTCCTGCACGCCCGGCGTTCCGACCAGCAAGGCCAGAGAGCTCATGACGGCCAATCGGATTCGCCACCTGCCGATGGTTGACAACGGAATCGTAGTGGGAATGGTCTCTGCCCGGGACCTTATCGAGCAACAACTTTTCGAGCATCGCGCGGCCGCAGAAGAAGTTGCGATGCTTTCGAATTGCCTAAAGAGCATCGACTTAAATGAGGTCGCCAACATAGTCACTCGCGAGGTCCCGAGGCTGTTTCAAGCCGATCGGTGCATTCTATATTTTCGTGAGCAGGGTTCTACGGCGGAAAGCCCGGTCCTGATGAGCCACAACAAATGTTTGTGCCTCCATGAGTCCTTGAAGGGCCTCGATGATGTGACCGGACGGCCCGATGAGGGCGAGTTCTACCATGATCGCGTCCCGGAGGTCTGCAGCCGGCTTGGAGCGCAGCCACCTCGTTTGTTTATTCCGCTGAACATGGCCTGTCTGAAGGACTGTCCGTGCGACAAGAAGAAACTACTGTCCGGCTACCTGTGCATGTGTGGTTTAGCTCCTTGCAGCGCCACAAACAAGGAGCTGACCTCGTACAAAGCAAAGCTGGCAAGCCAAATCCTGAATTCTCATCTGACCAACGCAAAGCTCTACCAGGAAGCACGGCTGACCTCGCTGACCGACCCGCTGACGGGGGTGGGGTCCAGGAAGCTGCTTGAGGACAAACTGGAGGTGGAATCGGCCCGAGCGAAACGCTACAAGCGCCCGTTTTCCATTGCCATTATCGACCTGGACAACTTCAAGACGATCAACGACGTTTTGGGTCACGCCAGCGGAGACATCGCGCTGAAAAAACTGGCCACATGCATGAAAAGCCAGATGAGGACGCCGGATGTACTTGCCCGGTACGGCGGCGATGAGTTCGTCGTACTGATGCCGGAGACAAAAGCCGACAACGCCGTGTCGCTTCTGGACAGACTCCGCGCCAAGGTACAGCAGATAAAGCTGCGAGAGAATCTGCCCATGACTATTAGCTGCGGAATAGCAGAGAGCCTGCCTGGCGACAACGAGTCGATCAGCGAGGTCATGCGCAGGGCGGACCTCGCTCTTTACGAGGCCAAGAACGCGGGGCGGAACTGCGTCAAGATATGGGACAAGACAATGGCAGAGCGCCTCAAAGCGAATGACGTTGAAATTGAAAAGATCAAGGAGCTTCAGAGGCGGATCGCCGGTTTATCTGAAAAAGCTGAGAAGATGTTTATTCAGAGCATCTGGGGCCTGGTACAGGCCCTGGAGGCAAAAGACCCTTTTGCCAAGAGACATTCCGAGAACGTCATGCATTATGCAGTGGGTATCGCTGAGACGATAAAAACTCCCGCCAAGCAGGTGGAGATCATTCGCCGGGCCGCCATGATTCACGACATCGGAAAGATCGGCATACCCGATACCATCCTGTCCAAGCCGGGCAGGCTGACACCCAGAGAGCGCAGCATCGTCGAGCAGCACCCGCTCATAGCGGTGCGGATCCTGGAAAGGATGACTTTTCTGCAGCGAGAAATAGACATCGTTCGGCACCACCACGAGAAGTGGAACGGCCGAGGGTACCCGGACGGCCTTTCAAGAACTTCAATCCCGTTTGGCGCCCGCATCATGGCCGTAGCGGACACGTTCGATGCACTAACGTCACCCCGCTCGTACCATAGCTGCCGGTCTGTGGCCGAGGCAATAGAGATCCTGGTCGACTCATCCGGATACGAATTCGACCCGCAGGCCGTCAAAGGCATCGTCTGCTGGGTGGAGACGATTTG
>CAZPJZ010000010.1:0-17664 GCA_964586995.1 uncultured Pirellulales bacterium
CATACCTGCCTTGATAAAGCTGAACCGCATCCTGCAACTGGTATCGAGGAATGATCAGTCCAGGATGTATGTGGGCCAGCCGATAAATCGCCCGACCCTGCTTGTAGCGTCGTTTGCAAAACCCCTCAAAGTCCACAGGCACGAGAACAAAACTTTTGGCTCTGGCATTATAGAGAACTCTTAGTCCTTTGGCGGCTAATCGACAGCTCAATTCAGTATCCTCATATCCGAAGCCGAGACGTGGGTCAAAAGGTCCCTCCATCTTTTGCAGTAGAGACATCTTCAACGACGTCACTCCTCCCCAGAATTTCCAATGGTCATAGAATTGGCCATCGGTCATGTGATCATACCCAAAGTACTCGCCACCCACGTGAATTACGTGATGCATCACTGGGGTTACGGGCAAATCAGGATGCCACTGCAGATGGCCGAGCACAGCTATGCGCTCGTCCGGATTTTCCCGATGGCTGCGCAGATGCTCAGCTATCAATTCAGGCCCTGGCACATCATCGTCGTCACTGAAGAGCACAATTTGTCCTTTGGCCTGTTTGATACCATGGTTGCGTGCGGCAGCAAGTCCGCTATTTTGCTGATAAAGATATACGGTGTTTATCCGGCTGGAGAACTTCTCGACAACCTCCTTTGCAGACGGCTCAGAGCCGTCATCCACCACAATAACCTCATAATCCTGCTTGGCGGCGCTCTGATTGGCAAACCCGGCGAGGGTCTTCTCCAGCAATTCCGGCCTATTGTAAGTAGTCAAGACAACAGATAATATTCGCTTGGAGGGCTGGGCAGATCGTGTTGGTGCTTTCTGCCGCGTCTCGGGTTGGCAAGAGGGCATCATTGTATCCGTTTGGGAGTACGCCGGGCAGAAGACGCGTTTGCTTCGCTGCTCAAGTTGGAACAGCTCCACACGCTTCTTGTCAAGACTGAACAGTCGTGCGTCGGATAGCGACTTGGGATCGTTTGTCTGACGAGCTTTCACTACCGCGCGACATATCATCAATATGTTTTCGTCTCGTACATCTGTCATCATCTGCCGCAGCAACGGCAAAGTCTGTTCCCATCGGCCCAGCCGGGCATAGGCCACCGCCAGATTGCTTGTGACGTGAACCGAGTCCGGCGCCATCTGATGCGCCCTTTCGAGGACCTGAGCGGCCATCGTGGCGTCGGCATAAGGCGACCTGAGCAGGTCTGTGCCCAAATCGAAACAGGCGTGGAACGTCGCCAGCCGTTGATCTTGGCAAAGTCGAATCGTGGGATACAGTTCCAATAAATCCAGATTGTGATTTCGACGCTCCAGCGTCTTTATGAAAACTTGCTGGCTGGCCTGAAAAACCTTCTCCGGCATGCGCTTTGTCATCCCGTTGTCGTGTCGTCGATAATAGTACAGCACCTCCGGAATGTAGACCGTCTCGAAGTGCTCCAGGATCCTTAGCCAGTAGTCCCAGTCCTCAGCGCCTTCCAAGGCCGGATCATATAAACCCACCATCGCCTGGCAGATCTGGCGGTACATGAAGGAGGCAACACCTGAGTTGCTGGTCAACATCTTGTGGTAGGATAGGTCCAGATCCTGACGAATGTCGGTAACGGCCTCGTGCTCATCGATGCAGGCATACGCCGAATAGGCAAGCCCCGCGCCGGGATGGGCCTCCAACGCAGCAACGAACGTCTCCAAGAAAGCCGGTGCGCAGTAGTTGTCGGCGGAAACCCAGGTCAGAAGCTCTCCATGAGCTGCACGGAAACCCGCATTTAGCGCCTCTGGCAGACGCTTGTTTTCCTGGTGAATGACCCGAACGCGGGTATCCTTCAGACCATCCAGGTACTCCCTTGTCCCGTCCGTGGACCCGTCATTCACTACAATCAGTTCGAAATCTAAGTAGGTCTGCCCAAGTATGCTGTCTATCGCTTTCCGCAAGAGCTGCAGATGATTGTATGTCGGCAGGACAACCGACACAGTCGGTTTCTTGTCCTTGGCGGTTGGCCTGGGTCCGTGCAGATTAGTGTGCGGTGCAGTGGTCGTATCAACGCGACCACTGACGGATTCTCGATACTCCCTATTACGTTTGACGTATTCGACCAAGTGCCTTTTGAAAGGGAAATTGTTGTCCGTCCTGAAACAATACGAGACGACACTCGGACAACTCTTCGTGCAGATCGTACAGTCCGGAAAACTTAGCGTCCCATTGAAGAAGTTGCCGCACACGTGCCCTTCCGCGCACGTCACAATATCCCCATTGGATTGTACGGTGAAATAGTGCTTGTTTGCTTCACACAGGCACGGGGACTTCTCGCCGCGCAATTGTCTCCAGTCCTCGGGACATTGATATTGGAGAATCATGCGTTTGTAGTCCGCGTACTGCTGCGGGCCTTTTCCATTGACAATCGCGAAGTCCGCCGCCACGTTCAGGAACACGCCGATATCATCATACTTCTTGATGAGGTCATCGACCGTCATACCGTACTCGCGCCTGAGGACGTTGAGGTTCTGATGACTGGCGACAAAGTTCACCATTCCAACCATGCCCAGTTCGTTGAGCATCTTAACTTTCTGATATATCTGGTCGAGGGAATGATACTGAGGATGCCAGGAACAATTGAGCTTCAGCTTATCTGTGGGACACCGCCTGGCGATCTTGGCGGCGAACGCCATATTCGTGTCGATGCGCGACCCGCCAATGACATGGCTGTAATCCGTCCACCCCTTGACAATATCATACGTCCCATCGGTAAGAAATGGCTCGCCACCCCAGAAATAGAACTCGACCTCATACCGCTCGAATTGTTTCATGGCCTGCACCCACTCTTTTGCCGGATGCCGGTCGAACATCGTTGTCTTTGTCGATTTTGTGTTGTTGGAAACAAAACAATAGCTGCACCGGAAGTTGCAGCGCATCGTCGGCACTGCTCTGAACAAGACGTAGTGCTTATTATCTTCCATGCGTATTCGCGTACTTTTCCTGCACTTTTTGCTGGACAATTCTCACGGAATCCTGCATCAGTATCTCGGCCTGAATTCGCAGGTCGACAACCCTTGTGTCAATCATGCGCCTCAGTGCCGATGCGTTGGCTTCCAATTGCTGAAACGCCAGTTCGAGCTTATCATGGTCATGGAGACCCAAGCAGTAATCTTCGATCCCCAACTGTCTCGCCAGTCTTTTGACTTTTGGACAGTAGACGACAGGGATCGTTAGCACCCCCATCATGGAAGCGAGAAGGATAATATGATATCGCATAGCGATAATGACACGGGATTCGGCAATTTGCCTCAGGATGCTAGCGTTAGATATCGGAATTCCGAGCTGTTCCTGGGCGTTGTGACAGTCCCGTATGAGTGACGTGACACCGATTCGCCTCAATGCCTTGCTCCATGTTGTCCAATCTATGTCACCGGTTATATCCACATAGGGAACGTTCCGAAAACTCGCCTGGATTGCATCTCCAAAGCGGTTGAGATGTAGCAGCGTGTTGTTGGCAAATACGACATCCACGCTGGCCACCGGCAGTCTGGTGACCCCGGCGGTCTCGAAGGGACGTACAGACTCTTTGTCCCGTGTATAAAAGAAGGCGGCTCGCTCGGCAAATGCCTTCAGTGCGTCTCCAAACACTGTGTAGTCAAATTCACCCGTTCCAAGCCCTACGACACCGTATGGCACCTGAAGCTGGTGATGAAGAACATCGAAGTGTCTGATCACCTCCGGTGCCGAACGTTCGATGACGCCGCCGCCCACAAAAAATAGGAAATCACACTGATTCGCCTGCTCGATCAATTTGGAGACGGCCAATTGCTTGCTGATTTCGGCGGTAACGGTCTGAAACCCTGCATCCCTCAATCTCCGGGCAACCGTCTCATAAATGAGTAGATCTCCGAAATTGTTTTCAAAAAGGCAAACCACTAAGAGCACGGTGCCGCCGGAAAACTCGCTTTCGGGCCTTCTTCTTGACCGCCCTGTCTCACTCATATTGCAATTGGGTGTACCTGTCTGTTTTTTCGGGACCATACCATCTTAGCTCAGTTGTAAGTCTGAGATGCATGTGCCAGTTGAGCTTGATCGGCCTGCAATAAGCCTTCACAAATTCGTTCTGCGGCGTGTCCGTCTCCGTAAGGATTAACAGCATTGGCCATTTCAGCATAGGCCGCAGGATCATCCAACAAGCGCCGGGTTTCCTGGACAATTCGTTGGGTTTCGGTGCCGATGACCTTTGCCGTGCCTGCCTGCACGCCCTCCGGTCGTTCGGTGACACTGCGAAGGACGAGAACAGGTTTGCCCAGGCTGGGAGCTTCCTCCTGCAGACCGCCTGAGTCAGTAAGTACAACGTGAGATCCGCTCATCAAGTGAACAAAAGAAAGGTAATCCAGCGGTTCCAACAGCGTGATGTTTGAAATATTATTCAACAGTGTATGCACCGGCCCGGTCACGTTGGGGTTAAGATGTACAGGATAAACGATATGCACATCATCGGCGTAGAAACTGGCAATCGCTTCAATCGCTTTGCAGATGCTTTGCAGTGGCTTTCCGAAGTTCTCGCGGCGGTGTGCGGTCACCAGAATGATTCGTTTGTCAAAAGGGATGCCCGCTAATGGACCGTTGTGAATATCATACCTACGCTGCAAGATTTGAAATAGAGCATCAATGGCCGTATTGCCTGTAACGAAAACAGATCGCTCATTAATTCCCTCGCGAATCAAGTTCTCTCTCGCCGTTTCAGTCGGGGCAAAATGCATATCTGCAACAGTAGCAACTATCCGACGATTGATCTCTTCTGGAAATGGCTGGAGCTTGTCATGCGTGCGCAAGCCAGCTTCGACATGACCAATCTTGACCCGATGATAATATGCGACCAGACTGGCAACCGCGGTTGTCGTCGTGTCCCCTTGTACCAACAGCCAATCTGGATTTTCCTTGCCGATGATCGGATCGAGGGCATTAAAAATGCGGGCAGTGAGGCTGGACAAGGCCTGCTCTTCCCTCATAAGCTCGAGGTCGTAGTCAGGGTGGATATTGAATATATTCAGAACATGATCCAGCATTTCCCGGTGTTGCGCTGTTACACAAATACGGGTCTCGAAAAGCTCGGGCTCTCGTGCCATCGCTTGAACTATCGGAGCCATTTTGATGGCTTCCGGCCGGGTTCCAAAAACAAATAAGACTTTCATATGGCCAATTAGATGTTGTTGCGGTACACGCCTATGGCTTTCTTGCCTCTGCGGACCTGACTCAGTTCTCTGGTGGTGTCAGCCTGTTGGGCTGTCAGGGCCAAACATAGTTCTTCGTACAGCTTTAGCAGATACATTCGCCGATGCTTAAGCTCAGGCTGCTCAAGGACTTTTGCCCGTGAAACCTCTTGCACAAGGGGCTCAATCTGCTTGCCTAAGAGTTCGACTTGGCCGAGGCTAGCCTGGTGGGCTAACTCTAACTGCTGTCTCAACAGATTCTGTAGTTCGTCCAACAAGCGTAAATGCTCATCTTGACCGGCCCTAATTTTTTCAGGACTCATCTTATCTACATTCCTGGCGCCCGGTTAGGGCAGGACTGGAACACGCTGTGTTTGTGCTTGTGAGCGCTGAACTAAACCGTGCTCGACCTCTTCCAAGAGTTTGGCTGCCTCTTGATTGGCCGGATCAAGCGCGGCAATATCAAGAAGAAGTCTCTTGGCCTGATCGAGCCGGCCTTCCTTCATATACAAGGCTGCCAGAGAGAACATAACGGAAGTATCACCCGGGTGCATATTTAGATACGTTTCCAAGTAGTAGATTACCTTGCCGAACGATCCCATCTGACGAGAAGTCTGGAACAGTCCTAACAGCGCTGTGATGTTATCACAGTCCAGCTCGAGTGACTTCATGTACAGTTCAAATGCTTTGTGGTAGTCTTTCCTCTGCTGAAAGACCAGAGCCAGTCCCGCATGGCCCTTGGCGGATGCAGGGTCCAGGCGGCACGCGACGCGAAAGGCGATTTCCGCATCATCGAGGCGGTCCTGTTGCAGGGCCACCACTCCAAGCCCGACGTAGGGGGCCGGCTCGTCCGGTCCCAGCGACGCTGCTTTTTCGTAGTAACGCTGCGCCTGGTCGTAGTTGCCAACCGAGGTGTGACAGTCACCCAGCTCCTGCAAAACCTCATAGTGCTGGGTACAATTGTGCTCTTGGACCCCGTTTCCCTTTGTCACGTCCATAGCAGTTCTCTGTCCTTTACCCGTTCTAAAACTCTTTGGCTATTAGCTATACCCATTCGACTCAACTTGAACCAGATCGTCCGCTCTTGCGGCCAGTATCTGTTCTGCCTCCTGGAGCAGGCCGATCGCCTGCTTAAAATCCCGTCTTTGCCGGGCGATCTTTGCCTCTAATAAGAGTGTATCCACCGTCGGCCGTTGTTGATTGACCTCATTGCTCAACTTCAGTGCTTTGGCATAGTCGCCGCTTCTGTAAAAGGCCCTCGCGGCCAGCGTTTTCATCCATAGCTCGTTCTGATAGTCCTGTGCAATGTGCTCGAACATCCGTGCGGCCCGCATCCAGTTTCCGTCTCTTTCAGCTAATCGGGCCTGTTGGAGCAGGTCGTCAAACTGGAAGGGCAGTTCTTCATAGCTCGGTTGTTTGAGCGTAATACCTGCGGCGGTCAGGGATTGTCGCACCGGTGAACCGGGAAAGTGTCTCCGAGCGTGCTGCAAGTGGTCTTTTTTAACTACCGCCGCCCACAAGGCGTCCGTTGAACCTACAAGCTCAAAGCCTTCCCGGGGGCTGGAACTGTTAATCATCGCGTACAGGGGGTTCTCTACCCACATTTCGTGTATCTGAAAGCCGCTTGGCACAATGGTTATATACTTACCTTCCACCCTTTGCAGCGCCACATCTATCCGTTGCAGCGGAGAGGATGTCGGCTGGACCGGCACAAGCTCCACATTGGGCATATCGGTCTTCAGCCTGCCGAAATCGGCCTGTGGCAGCGGCAGATAAAGCTTGTAGGGGTAGAACGTATGCCGCCAGGCTGAGCCAATAGTCTGGCCTGTCTGCTTGTCGAGCTTGTTTGTCACCAGGATGATGGACATGTCGTCAAGCTTCGGCCAGGGCTTGGCAGGTCTGGTGGTTCGTATCGTCAGGATATTACTTAGATACTTGCTTTCATCTTGGCGGTGCCGAATGGATATCCGATCGGACCGCCCTGCGGGGCTGTAGAATTCGCCCGTGATTACCGGCACGTGGTGAAAATCCGAGAAAAAAGCCAGTCGTCTGGTCATATCCCAGTCAATCAGGATGTCGAGCCGGTCGTTGTACAGTCCGGTCTTTTCGATTAGGTCTGTGCGATGCATCAGCGACACGTGAAGCGCGTGGTTAAAGTACAGCATAAGAAAGCGGTCGAAGTCGCGGCTGATCTCGACCACTTTGCCCAGCACCTGGCGGCTACCGTCCGGCATCATTTTACAGTACGTCTTATACAGGTCGCTGTACGCGACCTGGCGGTCAGTTTGGGTTTCCAAGGCGTTGACTAACCTTTCGATATGATCCGGGTAATATAAATCGTCATCGTCCAGGTAGGCAACATATTTGCCTTCAACCCGCGCCAGAGCTTCATTGAGTGAGAATGCTTTGCCCCGATTGTCTTTTCGGCTGATAAGGACCAACCGAGCGTCGTTCTGCGATTTAACGATGTTACTTATGTCTTGCCCTCCGTCGTTGACCACGATGACCTGCAGATTCCTGTAACTCTGCCGCAAGGCGCTGGCTAAGGCTTCTGCAAAGTAGCGGGGCCGATTGAAAGTCGGGATAAGTACACTCACCAGCGGCCCATCTTGTTTCCAGGTGCCCAGCCGCATCTCATTGCGTTCAGGCTCACTCTCGCAGCCTTTAGGAGTCTCTAACATTCCTCTGTCGGCAAAAAGCTATACAGTTTCGGGATTCGTATATCCGTTGTTCTCAATCGTCCAGGCATCCATTTGCGGGGATAATCTGATATCTGTAGGCCCTTGATCGGGAGAACCGCCCGCTATCGGCTCCATTTTTTGCAGATTTATTTCTGCTTCGAGTTGGGTGAATACACTGTTAATTTTCCGTAATTGGTCTATCAGAGCATAGTCTGCTTCGACAAATTTGCGATACCTTTGCGGCTCGTATTGGCCCGACAGTATCCGCTCACAGAATTCTTCGGAGATGTTGAACAAGAACTCCGGCGGAAATATTTCATTTGCTCCGGGGAAATTATGAATTACCGGCTTCAGCCCACAGGCCATGCCTTCCAACAATCCCGCACTCTGACTTGGCCCGATGCTGCAAGAGATAATGTAATGCTTATCCTGCAGCCAGGCATTCATATCTTCTTGCCAGCCGTCAAAAAACACCGCACTGGTGAGATCCAATTCGTGCACCATGTGCTTCATATATTGCTGGAGCATCGGGTTCTGGAAAGTCCCGGCGAAGAACAGCTTATATCCCGGGTCAAGGTAATGCAGCTTTTGCATGCACTGCAGAAGAAACATCGGGTTCTTTCTCGCGCTGAGGTGGCCTACAAAAGCCAGATTCTTACCACGATCCCTACTGGCAAACTTGAACTTATCGAGACTGGCCCCTTTTGGTATCGTGACAATCCATGTGCGCTTTCTGATGTCTGGTAGCTGCTTAAGCAGGCTGTCCTTGACAAATGGATTGCCGCCCATGATGAGGGCATCGACGTTGCTCCATTGCACCTGGGTGGGCCAGTTGTCGCACGCCTCATGGTCATGCAGTCTGACGATGATTTTACAGACCTTCGGCAGCTTTGATGCTTCCACGGCCATGTCCGCACAACGTTCAAACCAGGCGATGTCGCTCCATTGCATCAGTTGACACATCTGGTCATGGTTGTGACCTTCAAACAGCTCCACCGGGAAGCGAGCTTTGGTGAATTGGTGAATGTCCGCCAGAGCCTTTGCATACTCGGTGGGTCCGCAGAAGAAGGCAACTTTGGGTCTTTTGCTGCGGATTATCTCAATCATCGGGCTGAGAATTTCTTGCTCCGGCCAGAGCTGCAGCGAACGCAGCAATACTTCTATAGCGTTGGCCTTGTCGTCCTGGTCCAGGAGTATCTTGGTCGTCCTGTTGAGCACATCTGCATTCAATATGTGCATGCGCTCCATATCGCCAAAGAGTTGCATTGCCTCGTTCGCTCTGCCGTCCGCCAGATAAGCTTCCATCAAATTCCAGACTATCTCGGCGCAGTCGCCCTGCAGATTTTTGGCCCGTGTCAAATGATGGATGGCCTCAGCCGACCGACCGAGGCAGTGCAAGACCGCTCCGGCGTCGTTCAGCGCCTGCGCATCTTCGGGCGCCCGCCGCAGGTGCTCTTCAATGCAGCCGAGAGCTTCTTGATATCTGCCTTGTTGAGCCAATTCTAAACCTCGCGGGTAATAGTTTAAGTCTGTTTCCATCTCCATTAGTCTTACCCCTAACCCGGACAAGCCGGAACCAAACAGGTGCACGATCAGTTCTGAAAAAATCGGATTCGGACATACTCTGAAAAGCAAAAATGCGGTAGCTTTTTGCTTTTCAAACAGTCAGAGACCATCCGCAGGACACCAGCGCTATTATTCAGAGCAAAGCCTCGAGCTGATGTGCTCAAATAATCTATGTCCAACTTCAATTTTTTGGCCATCTTGCGTGCAATTTCATTGCCAAGAGAGCAATTCTCTAAGGTACTGATGCGACAGCCATTACGGCGACGCTTGATAGTATTGGTGCAAATCCCGTGCCGCTGAAGAAGATGGCTGTTTATCTGCGATTTCGCAGGCTCGCCGCTGACTCCTGCATAAAAATCAGACAATATGTGTTCTCTGGCGGCCATCTTCTGATTTGCTACTCTTGTTCACGGCAGTTATCAGATGAAATCCAGCAGCGACATGGACATAAGTCTGCCGGCTACCGATAGCGACATCTGGTATAAAATTTCACGGCGCGAAAGGTCTATGGCTATTTGGGCAATGTCGGCTTCCTGCAGTCGGGTCACCTCATCCTCGGTGTCATACTTGCGATTATTGAGACCCTCTTTGAGGTTGTCCAAGAAGCCCGTTTTCGACCCTACAGCCACTTGAGTTTGCACCAGTAGATTGGTTACCTCGTCGAATGAACTTAATGATTTAGTCACCAGTTGTTGTACCTGAGTAGTAGGAAGTCTTCTTTCATTCTCGAGTATATCTCGGATGCTTATTAAGACGCTGAATATGTCATGGCTGCCAGGCACGCTTACCAGTTCGGTACCCGTACTGTTTATTTGTGTGCTGTCAACATATAGAACTTTGCCGGTTCGCGAGTCTGTTACCGCTTGATTGGGATCTCCGCCAGCAGGCACGGTCGTGTAGGTTGCTCCGTCGTCGATGGAGAGCCTGTAGTTGCTGCCGTCGTGAGTTACTGTCAGCCATACATCGCCGGCAACATTTGACGTGCCGGTACCCGGCTTGGCACCCGTCTCACCCAGAAAAATCGGCGTATCACGGCCACGGAGGCGAAAGATCTCGTCGCCCACGTACAGAGCTGATGATTTCAGCCCGGGGGCCACTTCTATAGCGCGGTCCTCGCAACTGCCCTGATAGGTCACGCGGGTAATTTTCCCTCCGGTGCGCTCCACGACGTAAGGTGGGGAGCTTGTGTTGGTTCCTCCAAACAGATGACTGTTCGTATGCTTGGTATTAGCCAATGCAATTATCTGCTCCAGTATGTTGTTGATTCCCTCGGCGACCCTTTTGCGGCCATCTTCCTGGTAGGTGCCGCCGGTTATCTGAGTCAGGCGGGTCTTTGTCTCAGCAATTGCGGACGTCATACGCTCAACAACAGTCGAGACAACTTCCAGGATACTGACCATTTCCGATAGGTTGTCTATATAGTTTTCAAGGGACCGCTGCTGCGACTTTAGCCCCAAAATCTGATAAGCCTCGGACGGGCTGTCGGAGACACGATTTATCTGAGCACCCGTAGAAGCTTGTTCTTGCAAGCTGGTTATCGCCTTTGCATGTAAATACAAGGCGAAACTCGCATTGTTGTAAATATTATTTAGTGCCCCGCTCATTAGAGCCTCCGCGGTTAAATCCGGTCGCTCAGATTATCTCCATCATGGTGACAATCGACGATCGAACAGTTGACAGAAACTTGGCCATCGCTTGAAACATTTGTTCGAAAACCAGCAGTTGCGCCGCTTCATCGTTAATGTTCACGCCGCTGATTTCGCTTTGCCTGTTTATTAGGTTTTGTGTCACAACTTCGATGTTGTCCTGATGCAGTTGTCTAACCGAGACTTGCTGGCCGATGTCGGCAACCATTCGGCGATAGAACTCCGCAGGCGTCATACCGTTAAGACCGTCCATAGCCTGCTCTCTCAGGGCCGTCAGACGCAGGGCATTGGCATTATCCGTTGCTCCGGCGTCCAGCGATGTTGCCACCCGGCCCGGCGAATTGATTATCTGGGAGCAGACCGACATATCGGCCGCGCCATTGCCCGAAAAGAAGGTGTTTATTCCGGTGGCCGCCAGCAGTCCTGAAGTGTCAGTACTGGCAAACGCATCAATCTCGAAGGTGTCTCCGGCATTCAAATCACCCGGACTCAGTGAAATTCTGATACCGTCAACAACGTTGAGCTTATCCCCTGCAGCGTAACCGGCACCGACCTGAAGGGTAATGACAACATTGCCTATGCTATCGCTGACTTCAAGACGCAGGTCGCCGTT
This sequence comes from uncultured Pirellulales bacterium, assembly GCA_964586995.1. GTDB lineage: Bacteria > Planctomycetota > Phycisphaerae > Sedimentisphaerales > Anaerobacaceae > JAFNGF01. The sequence goes on from CAZPJZ010000010.1 coordinate 11,686, forward strand.
GCCCACGGCGCCGGTGCCGACCGCCGTAAACGTATAGGTCTCATTCGTCGTGCCAATGTAGATGCCCGATACGGATATGGTGGGCGGGGATGCTCCGGTCAGGTTGCCACTGGTGGGCTGGGGCAGAACCGCCGGGAGAAAATCGAATGTGTAGCCTGCTTCAGCGTTGATCTGCAGCCGCGAAGAAGATGCCGAAGCGCTTAGACCGGTAATCGTTGAGATAGCGGCCGCTATGCTGGTCAGCGAGTCGGTGGACACATCGACGTCAATTTCATGGCGGGTGACTTGTCCAGTCGATGTATTTGTGACTCTTATATATATCTTGCCGTCCGTTATCGGCTGGCTGAAATCGGCTAAGCTATCGACCGTCATGGTCCGGCCAGTCAGTTCTGTAAACGAGCCTTCCGAGCCTACTCCTTGGACGTGATATCGATTGATGTACTGTATTATAGCGCCTGCCAAGCTGTTGAGGTCTTTATGAACGTCATCAATGAGTTCGTTCTTTAGTGACAGCAACGCTCCCAGATGACCCCCTTGGACGTTTGTGTTATAGGCATAGGCGCCTGCAGGGGAAATACCGAGGTAACTGGTCTCCGTCGAGCCTACTTGTATCTCGGTAGCGCAGACGCCTGCGACGACGGGTATGCCGCTGATACTGACGTCTACCACGCCGTACTCTCGGGCTTGCGTTTCAATGCCAATCAATTCGGCCAATTCTGCTATTCGCCGGTCTCTTTGGTCGCGTAAGTTGTTAGCCTGCCCGCCGGTGATTTCCATTCTCTCGATGTTGTCGTTCATCTCGGCGATTTGCTTTGTCAGGGTATTTATCCGCGCGACGGTGTTTTCAGCCTCTAAGGTGATTTGGGTTTCGAGCTTGGTGAGAAAGTCCTCTAAGGCTCGGAATTGCCCAGCCAAATTCTGGCCGGCAGTTACCACCTCGCTTTGCCAGATGATCTCTGAAGGATGGCCACACAGGTCCTGCATTGTATTGAAGAACTTGTCTATGGCCTCGCTAAGAGTGCCACCGCCTGAAAGCTCTCCAAACGTGTTTTCTATCGTGCGCAGCGTAGCCACTTCCCGTGACACCTGGCCCAACGCCGACTGTTGCCGGAGAATCTCCAACTCCAGGAGGGTATCGATCATCCTGGTGACACCAGCCACGTCAACCCCGCCGCCGAAGAATTCCGCGCCGACCTGCACCGAGTAGGCAGGGCTGAGAGTCACTCTCTGGCGATGATAGCCTTCGGTGGCGGCATTGGCAATGTTGTTACCGATTACCACAAGTGCCTTCTGTGCTGCCGCCAGGCCGCTCAACCCTATGGTGTAATCCTGCATCTATTGGGTCCTTTCCGGTGGTTTGTCATCTGGCCCTTTTTCACGAAATGAGATTTGTTTCATACCGCTTCACAAATGCAGATTCACAAAACTTGCGTCCGTTTGCCGTTTGGCGGCGCCGTTGGCGCGGTACGTAAGTGTTCCTGTCCGCCCGAGACCAAAGACGCCCCTCAGCAGCAGGCTGTTGAATCGGGCACACTCTGACAAGAGCATCGCTGTGCTAAGGTGCTCCTTCTTTAGTTTGTTGATCAGCGATTGCAGCTCTGCCTTCTTGCTGGCTACTTGTGCTTTTGTCCCCGCCGGCAGGGCGGTTTCTAACCTGGATAGAGTCGTTTGCTCAACGGTCCAGCCGAGCGCATTTGCCAGGTCTTTTCGTACCGATTGACGTTTTGACTCGTTCTTAGCGTAGGTGTCGGCTCTGGCGCGGATTGTGCCGAGCAGTCTGGCCAGGGCCACGTCGTCTCTCTTGATCACCAGGCCGCGTAGTTCGTTCAATTGATATAAGCTATCGTGAATGTGCTGGATGTCGTTGTCCAGAACCGTCAGCAACGCATCAACTTTGTTATTTATGCCATCTGTAGCTGTTTCCATCTGAATCTCGCCGGTTATCTCGTATTGCGTTTTCCTTGCCCTTATACGTCATGCGCGGCGCGTCATGAATTGATATACGTCTTTCCATAGTCCGAAGCCACCGTTATTAGCGATGTCACGGGCCAGGTACAACCAGAACATTCCTTGAATTTGCTCAGAGGTACCATCCTGATCGAATCCCCACTGTCCCATGCTGTTCTTGACTTCGTCGAACAGCTTGCTGACGAGAATGGATTCGAAGTCTTTTGCTATTTGTTCTTTTTTCTGCTCTGTAATATCGGCGGCCTCATCGGCCTGGCGTTGCAGCCCTATTTTGGCCGATGCAGATCCACCTGGACTGTCAAGCCCAATCAGCGACGTAGGCTGGATTGACGCGATGTCAGCGCCGCCCATAGAAAGCACTCCTACATGATCACCAGTTTAGCTTGAAGGGCGCCGGCTCTCTTCAAGGCGTTGAAAATTGCAATTAAATCCCTCGGCGTCGCCCCTATGGCATTAAGTGCTTTGGCCAACTCTGAGACTGTGACTGCTCGTGAAACGGGAATCAGGTATCCCTCTTTTTCTTCAACCGTTGGCATCGTTTCCGGCACAACCACTGTTCTGCCGGAGTCGGAGAACGGCGCGATAGGTTGGGACACTCGAGCGGTCTCTTTGATCTTTACGACCAGACTACCCTGTGAAATGGCCACGGCTGAGATAGCGACGTTTTCTCCGACGACAATGGTCCCGGTGCGCTCGTTGATGACCACGACCGCCGGGACATCCACCGTGACCTGAGGTTTTGTAATCTCGTCGATGAAGCCTGCTGTGCCCGCTTCTGGGATTTCAGGGGGTATTTTGACTCTGATGGTGCCGGCGTCAACCGTCACCGCACAATTTGGATATAGCTCGTTGATGACGTTACTGATTTGCTCGGCGGTCGAGAAATCGCCGTTTCTCAGCGTCAGCGTAATGAATCTCTCACCGGCGATCTGCTCGACAAAGGTGGCTATCTCTTCTTGTTCCACAATCGCGCCGCCGGGTACTCGACCGACTGTCTGGTGGTTTTTCGTGATAGACGCTTTTTCGCCCGTTGCTGCCCAGCCGCCGATTGAGATCCCGCCTTGGGCTATGGCATAAACCTGACCGTCAAGGCCTCTCAACGGCGTCGCCAGCAACATCCCGCCTTGCAGGCTTTTGGCATCTCCTATCGCCGAGACGTCTACGTCAATCCGCGAGCCTTGCCGGTCAAAAGGACCCAGTTCTGCGGTGACCATAACGGCGGCAATGTTGCCTCCGGTCAGGTCGCTGGGAGACAACACCACGCCGGCGCGTCTCAGGATGTTGGCCAGCATTTGTCGAGACGGCAGGGTGGAGTCCCCGGTGCCGGCCAGGCCTATGACCAGTCCAGTCCCAGTCACGGGATTGCCGCGGAGCCCCTGGATGTCGGCGATGTCCTTGATTCGCTCGCACTGTCCGGGTTCAACTGTGCCCAGCAGGATCAAAACCAACGTTGCTATGTGCAGCGAGACGGATTTGCAGGCCCACAAGAATGTCAAACGAGACTTCATAAGCTGTCACTTTCCAAACCGGTTGCGCTACGTCATTGGCTGGCCAATCTAAAAAGGCCAGAGAATGTCGAAGATGCGGCCGAGCCAACCCGGTCTTGTGTATGGGGCCGAGACCCCGCCGTTGCGGCTCACAATGCGAAAGTCTGCGACCTGCTCACTCTTAACCGTGTTATCAAATGCAATGTCACTTGGTCTGACTATGCCGCTCACCTCAATTGTCTGTGTGTCACCACCGATATCACGCTGACGAGTTCCAGTGACCACGAGATTGCCGTTTGGCAGGACGTCCACCACAACCACCGTGACGCGGTCGACAAAGCTGCGCTCATCTTTGTAGTCCGCCTTGCTTTTCAGTTCGTTGGCAGATTCGGCTTCCATGGTGAAACCGGGTATGCGCGGCAAAAGATTGTGCCCTGGCGTTATTATCCCCAGTTCACCATCGAAGCTGCTTGATTTGTCGGTCTCCTTTTTCAAGTCCCTTTTTGCCTTGTTATCGATCTTACTGTCCTCGGTGATCTTGATGGTCAGGACGTCACCTATGTTACGAGCCACGTCATCGGCGTATAAGTCTCTGCTGTTCTTGTCTCTCTTGGCCCAGATGGAAGCCGCCTGCAAGCACGCGGTGGAGGACAGTATTAGGGCTGCTGAGACCAGCGTGAAGGCTGTTTTATTTTTCATTATTTCTCCTTTTAGAGGACGGGTTCTACATTTCCGTCCTCACTGACTCTACATAAGATTATGCGTTGCGAATCGCAATTTCGTACTTTGATATGTTCGCCCACGTGACCTTCTTGCAAGGTCTTTCCCATCGCTGTGACCAGGACTCCCGGCAGCTCAACTCGAATTACGACCGTTTGGTTGCGTTTGACAACCATCGGCGACTTCGCAGCGGTGACCATGTCCGGACTCAGTGTTGTGTGTGCGGGCAGTCGACGCCGGGCAATCATGCCGTAAGGCGGACGCCAGTTCGCCGGCTCCGGGTGGCCTGAAAGAGCTTGTTCGATCTCGACGTTCTGGGGGGTGATAACAGTGCCCGTGGGGATCTCTACCAGCGTCACGGCCCTACGACAGTTGTATTTCGAACATAGGGTCACTTCACGCGAAGCCAATTCTTTGCCGTTGGCCAGCACGGCAATACGAACCCTGGCTTGGTCCGTCGAGCCGTCCTTGGCTAATTGTGGCGAGAGCCTGACATCTTTACTTGGGCCCGGCAAGGTCAGATCCCTGGGTATCCGTACCGCTTCCCACTGGTCAGCAGAGGCGGCTGCCGGATGCTTTTGCAAAAACGACTTTGCCAGCTCGACAAACTCTGTTCCTTTGATGACCTGTCGCTGCTGCTCGACCGTAATTGCCTGGGCGCCGGTCAACGTCACTTTGTCGGCAGAGATTCCGTTGCACGCCAATCTACTCAAGACGGTCAGCCTGTCCACGACGACTTTCTGACCGGGCAGCGAAATCCTTCCCAGCGAGATGCCGCTCGCTATGGCCGCGAGAGACTCGTCGCCATGGACCACGGCAACTTGACCCAATCTTAGTTCGTCGTCTTTGATTGTAGCCTGGCGCGGCAAGTGAATCTGCAGAGCGATACCTTCTCTCGGACCATCGGCCACGCTGTCTGCCGTTGCCTGGCAGTATTGAATAGATGTCAGCAGACAGATAACTATTGCGGCAATGGCGGCTTTATGGCTCATCCTGGTTTCCTACCTTCCTATATTGTTCGCCGTTCGCAGCATTTCGTCCCCGGCCCTTATTGCCCGTGAGTTTATCTCGTAGGCTCGCTGAGCGGTTATTAAGTTGACCAGCTCTGTTACCATTTGGACATTCGATTTCTCCAGGAATCCTGATTGGATGGACCCAAAGCCATTTTCTCCTGCCGTACCCGCTGTGGCTGTGCCGCTGGCTGCGGTCTCTGCCAGCAGATTGTCTCCTTCATTGGACAGACCCGACGGATTGGGAAATCTGACCATTTGAATAGTACCCACAACGGATATGGTGCCCGTCGCATCAGTAACGTTGACACCTCCATCCTTTCCGATATCGACCGAGACGGCATCTGTTGGAACGGTAATGGCAGGTTCTATCGGACATCCCATCGTAGTGACCAGTTGCCCATCAGCGTTTATTTGAAGCGTACCGTCACGGGTGTACCGAATATCGCCGTTGGGCAGAGTCACCTGCAAAAAGCCGTCCCCGCGGATGGCTATATCGAGCTTTCGACCCGTATTTTCAAACTCGCCTGTGGTGCACACTCTTATGGTAGCAGCGGCACGAACGCCACTGCCGACTTCCAGGCCACCGGGTGAATTTATGCCGGCGGCCACTTCGGTACCAGACTCTCTGAGCTTCTCATAAAGTAAATCCTGAAAGTCAATCTGACTGCGTTTGAAACCCGTGGTATTAATGTTGGCCAGATTGTTGGCAATCACATCAACCAGCATTTGCTGGGCTGTCATGCCTGTCGCTGCGGTGGAAAATGCTCTTAACATCGTATTTTCTCCTGGTC
>CAZPJZ010000011.1:0-17055 GCA_964586995.1 uncultured Pirellulales bacterium
AACTGGCTGAGAATCAGGCGAACCCAAAAAAGGGCCATATCTGCAGTACTTAGTGTGCGGTCCAGTGCGCCTGATGATCTGGCAGGACCGGTCCAGAAGTACGTATCGGTTTACGGGGAGTGACTGTTGGCAACTTTCCACTTTTGAAAGCACTTTGGCTCACAGTCAATTCACCTGTTCTTGGAGAACGACCTGCGATTTCTGGATTAATCCAAATTCTCCCGGAGAATTCGCTTGGCTTGTCATCGACTCTTGGATGCATAGATATTGCTTTTCGACTTCCCAATGACGGTTTTATCGGAATGTCCTTGCCAAGTTATAGCAAGGAGTATATAATTAGTACAGGTTGGATATCTCAGATGCGTGGATGCAGCAAGGAACGGCTGTTTTGGCCAGCCGAAGACCATCCGCGGCCCAAATATGGGTAAGTAATGAGCGTAAGGCGCAGGCTAAGAAACGTGCCGGAGGAGTAGAACCATGTCCACAGGCAAAATACCCATATCTATGTCTATTCTTGCGCTTGGTTTGATTATGGGGATGTGCGGCTTGGCTGAGGCACAGACCTTATCAGGCATTGTCTACGAAGGCGATGTCGGTAACGAGACCAAGCCGCTTAGCGGAGTGACGGTCAAGCTTTATTGCTCCTCCAACGGCTATGAACTCGGAGAACTCAAGGCCAGCACCGCCACGAATTTTTATGGATGGTACGCATTTCAAGTTCCCCCTGGTTACCAGTTCTACAACATAGTACAAGAGGACCTGCCGGGCTACACCTCTGTGGGCGCAACCTCGGTCGGTGGCACTGTCAAGAATTACAACTGGATTCAATACCAGAAATCTTTAGACGGCAAGACGCTTAGCGGCAACAAGTTCTGGGACCGGCCCAAGCCTGTGAACCGCCCACCAAATGCCAATGCCGGACCAGATCAAGTCGTAGAGTGCGCGTGCAACACTCCACAGGGGACAAATGTCGTGTTGGACGGAAGTGGCTCCACAGACCCGGATGGGGATCCCTTGACTTATACTTGGACTGGGCCTTTTCTTGGCAGTCCTGCCAGCGGGTCCAAACCGAAGGTGACCCTCTCCGGTGAATGTCTCGGCCCACACGTAATTACGCTGGTTGTCAACGATGGTCAAGTGGACTCGCAACCCGATACGGTGGTGATAAATGTGGTTGATACGAGTGCGCCTGTTGTTGACGCGGGTCCGGATATAACCATAGGGCAACAAAGTCCACTGGGTACAACGGTTATCCTCAATGGCTCAGCGCTGGACAACTGCGATCCTCAACTCGATTACCAATGGATAGAGAACGGTGTCATCTTGGGTCAAAGTGCCACCCTCGTACACGACCTTGGCCCTGGAGTTCATACGCTGACACTCAAGGCTGTTGACGACAGCAGTAATGTCGGAACAGATACGGTGACCGTCAGCGTTGTACCGCTGGAGAATATGCCCGACTTGATAATTACTGACATTTGGAGCGAGAACGAAACAACCTTTTACCAGATGATGAACGTGGGTAATTCTGTCGCTCCGCAAGGCCATTACATGGCTCTATTTGTTGACGGAGAATACAGAGAAGATGATTTGGTCACCCAGGATTTGCAGCCAGGGCAGAGATTGAAGGGACGCTTCCGCCTGAGCTGGCAATGCACGGGCCTACAGGACAACGTGTTGGTAATAGCTGACCATAGAGGCGACCTGGCCGAAAGTAACGAGAAAAACAACCAGAGGCAAGAGAGTTGGAAATGCGATACGGTACCTCCTGTGATCCTCTTTGGTCCGATTGTGCGGTCTGTCAGCCAGAGCTCAGCCGTCATCTATTGGGATACCAGTGAAGACAGCAATAGTGTTGTCAAGTATGATAAAGTGAGCGGTCGATATGGCTTTGAAAAGGCAGATTCTACCTTGTCCAAGAGGCATACCGTCACTTTGACCGAGCTTGTACCATCAACCGTTTATCATTTTGTGGTTCAATCGAGCGACCTCAGCGGGAATACGGCAGCCAGTAAAGACTGCACGTTTGAAACAGAAACACTTTGCTCTGCTGATAACGTGGATCCTTCTGTGCGTATTCTAGACCCAGGGATATGTAGCGGTACCACCAAAATCACTGCTTTTGCCAGCGACAACGTTGGCGTGAAGAAGGTTGAATTCTATCTCGATGAAGATCTTGTATTTACTGACTTTTCCTCTCCGTACGAGATTTGCCTGGATACGACCAAGTATGTAAACGGCAAGCATACTCTTGGTGCCAAAGCATATGACCTCTGCCGAAGGGTCGGTGTAGCGACACGGGCCATCGACATTTTCAACTCGCTGCCCGATGATCAACCACCCTCTGTTGAGATCATTAGTCCTGGCGATGGTGATAAGGTCTCGGGGACCGTTGATATTAAAGCATATGCATGGGACCCACCTCCATCAGGTAAGACACCGCCGATTCTTCAGCCGGTCAACCGGGTTGAGTTCTATATCGATGGTGTTCACAGAGCAACCGGCTATCCTCTGATTTACACGACCATCTATTCCTGGAATACACAGACTACGGCAGTGGGTAATCGCACCATTACGGCAATAGCATACGATGACGCCGGCAACTCTGCTTCTGACTCCATCACCGTCAACGTTGAAGGGCCACCTCCGCCGGAACCAGTCATCGTGGTCACGCGTGGTCCAGTTGAGCGTGATGGAACGGCATTCACAGTCTGCCTAGATGTTGAGAATACTGGTGATGCTGCTGCCAGCAATATAGAGATTCTGGATTATGTCAGAGGCTTCCAAGCTTTCCGTTACGGCCCGCCGGTAGTAACGTATAATCCCGCAACCAGGGAGTCTGAGGTGCACCTGACCATATTTGACTTCGCTGCACATAGCTCCATCAGATTAGGATACTACATAGTCCCCATCCTCTTTGAAGACGACGCCTCATACGCCATTGGGACGCATACAGATTTGTCTTATCGGGGGCCAGGCGGCGAAACCTATGGCCAAGAGCTGTCAATCCCGCCGGTACAGGTGAGGGTAAATCCGGGAGACTACCGGAACGTTGCCGACGCTACGGACTACACCATCGCGCGGGCAGACTATCTGCTTGTGACCGACCCCTCACGGCTCTTTGGTTACTATAATTCTGACGAGGTATATGTACTGCTTCATGAGATGGCCCACTTAGCGTTGTTAAAGCGGGGTGTCCTGGGGTATTTGGATACCTATGATACATCCACACTTAACAACCTAATCGAACCTGGCGGTCACTGGGCGGCAAAACTGCACCCTGATTTTTCTACCCCATGCGGCGGATACCTATTGATTGTGGGCGAGAGGGAGATAGTTCCATCCTATACAATGTGGGGAGCAGGTATCACGACTTGGTACGTCAGGGGTCCTGTCAGACTTACCGACCACCTCTACGCCGACACTGGCGGTAGTGGCAAGCCTGACCTGATAGTCGGCAGAATTATCGGAGACAGCCCCGCTGCGTTAACCCAAGCTATTCAAACAAGTATTGGCGTACATGAGGGATTACCCGGCTATGCTTTTGATCGCTCCGACGCTTTGGTGGTTAGCGGTACCGGCCTTGGCGAAGTCGAGATGCGCTACAACGTGAACAAGGTGGGGGACATACTCGATAGCGAATTCACTGTTGACAGGCTCCACTGGCAAGATTTTGCCACGGATGCCGACAGACGTCAGCAGTTCCGGAATAGGGCTCCAGGCAAGGATGTTATCTACTTTTATGGTCATGGCATCCCTGACGCCTGGATGCCTGCCTTAGGGACCGGCAATTTTCCGGTAGATTTCGGCGATAAGAATCCCTTTGTCTTCGCCGCAAGTTGCCTGACAGGATGTTATGAGAATCATCCTGTATATGATGGTGGCGACGACAACATTGCAGAAGCATTCTTTGACAGCGGGGCCGCAGTCTATATTGGGGCGACCGAAGTTTCATATGGTGTATGTAGCCGCTTGGGCGCAAAGAAGTTCTTCGAGGACTGGGATGCGTCCGGGTCTATTGCCGAGACCTTCACTCGCGTCGAACGTAAAAAGTGGAGCCAGAGTCCCTATTGGAAATACTGGGTTGCGGAATACAACTTATATGGAGACCCAAAATTCGGCGCGGCAGGGGCTAGTGCTTCTGTGGCCTCGGTCAGGTGTGCATCAGCAGGCCCACCAGCCTCGTTAGATATCGTCGTCCCAGATTACGAAGTTACTACCAGCGATGGAATAGACTATGTAGAAATCCCTGACGGCGACATGCTTCTGTTGGAGGGTAAGCCGCAGGTTCCCTGTTGGTGTGTCTCAATTGTGTACCCTAAGGGATATAGCGTTCAGGATGTGGTTCTAACCGATAGGTCCGGCTTGGTTACTGATACCGGGTTGAATATGCCAATTACGACTTTTGAAATGGGCTCCTTGCCAGCAGGTAGTAGTATTGAATCTCCGTCAGGTCAGAGTGAAGACTGGCTGCCCGAAGAAACTTACCACTGGGGCGTTTCTCACGATCCTGATGGCAGCTCCACATTAGTCATTGTGGTGTATCCTTTTTACTACAATTCGTTGACGACTGACATCAAGTTCTATAAGAACTACAGCTTTGACATCATTTATACCGTTTCCTATGTGGGAATCACCAAGCTAAGAACTGACAAAGACCAATATAGGCAGGGTGACACGGTTGCAGTTGACATCGAGCTCCGCAATTCCAGTGCGGCACAGGATGCCATTGTCAGTACGGTAATCAAGCCGTATGGCTCGGACGAGGTTAGCGATGGTTTGTTATTGAGCACTTTGACGGAATTCAAAGGTTCAGCTTCATTTTCTTGCCAGTGGGACAGCGGCGGCTTTGAGCCGGGCTATTATTATGTGGAAGTAACCCTGAAAAATACAGCCGGAAACGTCCTGGATAGAAAGTCTGAGATGTTCAGGCTGGGCATATCCTCAGGAGAGATTACGAACTTCACTGTCACCCCAGACAACGTCGAGGTTGGAGATAATACCACAATCAATATGACGTTCGAAAACACAGGCACCGTGAACATCACAGGGTACGCTCGCATAAAAGTTCTCAATTCTGCCAGAGAGGTGATAGGCGAATTTGTCCATGACGTTAACGGTCTATTGCCATCTGAGTCGGTAAGCTTCAGTGATATATGGAGTGTATCAGAAGCTCGCCCTTGTAAGATTATGGGTCATGTCTCTTATGACAGCAAGTCTACTGACCCGGCGATAGTTGAGATAAACAAGGAGTGCTTCCCCAGCACTTACTCAACCTACAACGACTGGATTGCTATGGGTAAGCCTGACTGCTGGTGCTGGCCCTATCAGTGCGATGGCGACGCTGACGGCACAGATTCAGGCGGCCTGACCAAGTACCGCGTGTTTACCGGGGACTTAAGTCTAATTGTGGCCAACTGGAAGAAAAAAGCCGGCGACCCGACTCTTAATGCTTGTGCAGACATCGACCACAAGGATTCGGGCGGCTTAACAAAGTACCGTGTCTTCACCGGTGACCTGAGTGTGCTGGTAGCCAACTGGAAGAAGAAGGACACCCAGCTTCCAGGCAATTGCCCAAGACCTGAATAGTCTCTTTGTTCGAGTGTGGCACTTTGTGGTCCGGCTTATTTGATGATTGCTGCATCTACGACCGGGCGATCAAACCGTAATAGCGATACTGTCGTGACATCAAAAGGCAAAGGGCTGGCAGTCAGAAGCACTGTCGGCCCTTTTTTGTTGGGAGTCTTATTGACTCAGACTCGCGACGTTTTACCAATCGAGTAGACATGCTATGGCTGATTCAGACACGTGTCTGTCCAGTCACCGCCTGGACAATACGATGATTGAGAAATCCTCTGTCTGGGCTATCCTCCGCTGAAAATCCTTGACGGCTTTGAGAATGGAATCGCCAATCTCGCGGGCCGAGCGACTGGCCGTCATCCTCAAGACGTTCGTTAGCCTTTCCAGCCCGAACTTGCCTTTGTCGGGCGAGCGCGCCTCGAGAATGCCCCGGCTCACTACGACAGTCGTTGCCCCCTGTGCAATAGGCTCATGGCGCGCCGGCACCCGCAGGTCGGCGCTTCCGAGCAAGGTCCCTTCTGAGCTGCCCAGTGACTTGAAACCCGTCCGCGGGTGGGTGATGATCGGCTCGGGATGGCCTACATTGACATAGTCGAGCACGCCCGTTGAGCTGTCAAACAACCCCAAGAATAGGCTCGCAGAGATGGGGGCGGGGCAACTGGCGATCAGGTGGGAGCTGACGTGTTTGAGAACGTCTGAGAACTCACCGGAAAGCGAAAGCGTCGTTCGCAGAAGCACCCGCAGATTGGAAATGCCAATCGCGGCCGGCAGACCCTTATCAAGTACATGGCCCAGGGCAAACGCCAGGCGGCCATCGTCAAGCGTCCAGACGTCGCAGAAGTCACCGCCGACCCAAATGACCGGTCGGTACACCACCGCCACTTCAACTTGACCTAAGTCCGGCGGAAGCGTTGGCGCTAGCCGGATTTGAAGCTGGTGGGCAAGTTCCAGCTCGTGGTCCAAGGCCCGTCGCTCAGATCGTGCATGGATAGGCGCGAGGCTCTTTCTCGCTGAGGCCACCTTTTGTGCCACGAGACACACAAGAGCAAACATCTCCTCTGGACCGGCTTGAAACCCTTGCTCTATAGGCACGTCGACGTACAACAAGTCGATTTCGCCGGCAGCGGCGCCCAGCGGCGCGCAGATGGTAGCTCTCGGGCTGTGCTCGTCGACCAAGGCGACCGTCACTTCATCATCGGGCGAGTATACGCTCTTGGCCATCACGGCCCTATCATGGGAACGAGCGGCGTCCAAGACGCGGCGGGAGACGCGAAAGGCAAGGTGACTGGGGTAGGAATCAGATGCGACCTGCTTGACGGTATCGCCCGGGCTCGTCCCGAAATGACAGGCCAGGACGTCCGGCGTCTCAGGCATGGGCGTGCCCTTCTCTGGGAGCCGCAAGACGGCCGCAGCAGTTCGCGGCGCGCGCGCCAGACACCGGCAGACCTCTGGGTACAAAGCCGGCAGGCCTTTTACCTCTGCCAGACGTTCGGTTATCTCGTCAAGGATATCAGGACATGGGCGAGCTGAGGGGTCACCCAATTCTTCCCGGGCATAGAAGACCTCCATCCCGAAGTCCTTCACCACGATGTTGGAGATCTCGATAGAAGCGTCGGCGTTGACGCGGGCGTCCGCGGGCTCATCGATGGACAGCAGGGCCGGTCCTATCGCGATCGTCTCGCCGGGCAGGATCGCGTTCTCATGGACGCGTACGCCGCTGACAAACGTTCCATTACTGCTGCCCAAGTCTTCGACAATCCACCGGCCAAACGGGTCCTGGAACACCCGCGCATGTTGGCGAGATACGTCCGCGCTGTCGATCACGACGTCGCAGCTAGCACTGCGGCCGACGATTGTGCCTTCGGGGTTCAGTTTGGTCCGGCGGCTCCTGTTCCCAGCCGATATTGTCAAGGTCACCTCTGGCATCATTGGTATTCCAGCCAGCGCTCCACCAAGATGGTAAGATCTATCATATCAACCGCGCCACTGCCGTTTAGATCGGCACCAACACACCGGTCTGAAGCAAGACAATCGGAATCGCGCCAGTACCCAGCAAGGATCGCAAAGTCAGCAAGATCCACACGTGTGGCTATCCATACAACTGACAAAGGCATAGCCAGCTCAAAAGCCGGATCCGAGTAGTCGGAGAGACTTTGTGCGCCAACCGGCTCGGCACCTTCCCATTTATCCCGGGGAATCTTCGCCAGTCTCGGCTCGTAGAAAGGCTTTTTGCTCAGCCAGCTTTGCTCCGGCATGTAGTAGTTCTGTGGCCAGGAAGGAATCTGAGGCATGCTGAAGCCAACGACCCAGAGCGTGCCCGTTGAAGGGTCTTCCGTAATGTCCGTCAGATGGCCCATGTGTTCTATTTCAATACTGCGAACACTGCTTGGGGACAAGGATGAGTGGACGAGGTCATCTTTTGGTATAGCGTAGATCATGGTTGATCTGGCATCCGGCTGGTTCAGTGATGACCCCAAATAGAGCATGCCCGTGGTATTTGAAATGCACATGCCGGCCGGTGCAGGTATTCTAACCTCGTTGCTTGGATTGTTCAGGACGAGGCGATTCTGCAGGGTCCCTGTACTCGTGTCGCAGACCCACAATATGTCGTTTTCGTTGAGGCGGCATACGTTGATTGCGTATAGGTACCCGTCCTTGTCCACCTCAATTTCTCGCAGGTTATCGCGATGTTCTTGCTCGTCTGCACCACCGCTATCGTAAAACAGTTGCACGACTTCATAGGGCGGGTTATCTGTGCTCCGTAACTGCAACTTACCTACCGCTGAATAACAATTGTGCCCTGGAACAACAACCACGACCGGAGCAACATAGACATGGCCATCCGCATCAAAAGCAGCATCGAGGATGGGCGGAACCCACATCCCGTCTCTTTCCTGGAAGCCCACGCAGATGGTAGCAGCCTGCCCGTACCGCGGCTCTTTGGCATAGGGGCAGGTCCCGGAAGGTACCACAATTGGGCTACCTTCGCAAAGGCGAATCAAGCCCAGCTCCAGGTTGATCTGGTAAAGTCGTCCCAAAGCGTCCTTGACGACTTTGCTGTTTGCTCTATGACTTTCCATCGCAAAGGGCCCACTGGCAGGGTCTCCCTGCTGGTCAAGACCGTAAAGACAATCACTGAGGAAATCACCCCACGGGTCGCCCGGCCTGTAGGCTTTGCCCAAAACCAGTACTTGCCCTTTGAATGCGGGCTGGCCTGCTGCTGCAAAGATATGTCCTGCACTGGCAGCGAAAGCGGCAGCCTTTCCATTTGAGGCAAAAGAAGACGCGGTAACGCTGCTAAGGATTCCGCTGCCAGGACAAAGATTAGTCAGGGGGCAAGGAGGCGCTATGAAATCGATAGCCATAGCGTCATGGATAGTCACGTAGCCATCTGCGCAGAAAAAGCCGTCAACACACGAAAGGTCGCCTGAAGCAGTACCCGAAGGGTCATCGGTGCGTCGCCCGCACTCGCTAATCGCGGCCAAGAAGTCCTCGGCATTTACTTCGTGCAGGGCGCCAGCCACGTCACCGCACTTCATTGTGCACCGCAACACACCCGGGTCCCAGTCATTGATCAGTATGCTGGTCTGCTCGGGACCGACTAATTCAAATTCTATTCTCGTGCCTTTAGTAAAGTTCATAAGGCCCGTTGGAACGACTTTCTCAAAAGTGGCGAAGCGGCCGCTGCCTACCGAACCGGGCCGTCCCCCAGAAGGATTGGACACGCGGGCAACCTCCATACAGGCCACGTCCCAGCGCGGATCAAAGCGATCCAGAAGCTCCGGTGTGTCTGATAGATAAACCAACAATTCACCATTCTGAGAGGGGCCGTCAAACAAGTATTCAAATCGAATTAGGATTTCCGTCTCGCTCGACTTGGCAAATAGTCCCTTAGCTCGGGCATTAACTACCTGCCCGTAGCACGGACTGTCCGGGTCCTCATCGAGCAGATTACACATCCGCATCATACCGTTAGGATCAGGCTCAAGCCCTTCCACCCGTTCGACGTGGATTCGGTCAAAACCGGGATTCTCCGGGTGCTCAAAATTATTGTGCTTGACGCGAGTAAGGAAGTCATTCTCGTCGTCAAGGCCGATGACATGCAGAGAAAAACCCAGCAGGGGAACATTGATGATCTGCGCAGAGGAATCCATTGTTAGATTCTCATAGTACAAGCGATTAAAGGCCAGATTGAGAACAGAACCTGGACCCAGGATCAGGTCCTTGACATAGAGGACTTCATAGTCTCCTCCGGCGTCGTACGGAGCCTGGAAGTCAAATCGGTTGGTCAGGTTGAGCTTAGCGCCCGCGACCAGTTCTAATTTATCAATAGTCCAGGTGTTCGGGCCAAAATCTGGAACACTATCAAGTCGACACAGCGGTATGTTCTCGTCGCACGAACCAACTTCCATGTCGCGGCCCCGTAACTCGAAGAGGCCGCCATAGGAGGTTCCCACGCCTTCAGTGATATCGACTTCGATGGCACCGACATCTATATTGTTGCAGTCGAATTTGCTTGGGTCCAGGTCGAGATAACGGTCGCCGTCGGCCTTGATCTTATCGAGCCATACATGAACATTGTCTTGAACGAAGAATTGGCCATACGGTGCACCGGCCTCAGCGTTAATAACGCAGTTGACAATGATTGCGTTGTCTTCAAAACTGGCACGATTCACGTAAATCTCAGCGTCGATGATACTGGCATCATCTTTCAGCCGGAGCAAACCATCACATACCAGTCGGCCGTTCGGACCGGTCTCGTGACCAAGGTCAACAACTGAGTTTTTTTCGATGATAAGTTCTGAACCAAGATCAACCAGTATAGTGCCTGGACCGCTGACGTTACAGCGAATCCTTGAATCATCCAGGTCGAGGATGACATCAGACTGCATCTGCAGTGTACCGTCACCGTAAAGCACAAGGTCGGTCCCCATCCAGTCGACAGAAGTAGTTCGGACAGTGCCAACAATCTGCACGCCGCCATACGCAATCCAAACGCCGTCGGAACTGTCGCTGCAGATTTCGCAGTCAGCAAGAATAGGCAAAGAACTATAGCAGTAAAGAGATCCGCCCGATTTATTGTCGGCGTTGCCGCTGATCACGCAGTTGCGGATCTGTGGATGAGAGTTCCAACAGACCACGGCTCTGCCGCGAGTCCTCAAGACGTTGGCGATTGTGAATCCTACCACCGCTGTGGCAGGCGTCTCGTTCGACTGGAAGATAAATGCGCAGCCGCTGACGTGCTCGCAGTCAATACTCGTCGATGCGGGACCGTCAGGGGCGTGTAGCACGACGGATTTGCCGGCAAAATCAAGGAAGGTGTTTCCCGACCCTTTGTAAGTGCCGGCGGCCACCACGATGGTGTCACCGTCTCTGGCCACGTTTAGACCTGCCTGAATGCTTTTCTTTGGCCCATTATTTTGGCCCGTATGCACGGAAGCTAAGCCGTTGTAGAAGTCGTCACCGGTGTTCGCATTCACGTAGTAAGGCCGTGTGTTTGGATCGCTGCCGTAAAGTTCGTACTCTTGCAGGTTCGTCAATCCATCGCCATCCGAATCCTCGTCCGGGTTCACGGCAGTCGAAGAACCGAAATGCTGATTCTCCCACCAATCCGGCAACCCGTCACCGTCGGTATCGACAAACTCGTCACAGCCAATATCAATTGCGTCGCCATGAAACAAAGACTCTGCGGTCTCTGCGGACTCCGCGGTAAGATTTATGCCGCCTCCGGCGTCGATACACGGCGAGCCGGCTCGCAGATGTCCGTCCGGTGTCAGAAGTGGATCGACGTCAACATTGTTTGGGCCCCAGTTGAGCAGGCAGCCTGAGCCGGTATACACTGCCGAAGAACCACCAGCTACATCGCTGTACGAGATTGTCACCGTTGAAGGAGCGTCTGCGCTTCTGAGGGTGATCTCGGTGCCGCCTTTGCTTGCTATGTTGCCCCAGAGTATGCAGTTGCTCACGATGAGGTCACTGCCCGAGGTGCAGTAGATCGCACCGCCCCAGTCTGCGGTGTTTCTGGTGAATGTGCAATTGCCGATGGCCAGCTTGCTCTGCTTACAGTAGATACCCCCGCCCCAGTCTGCGGTATTTGCGATGAACGTGCAATTGCTGACGCGTGGGCTACTTTCGAAACAGTATAAGCCGCCGCCGGCATCGGAGGCAATATTGCTGCTGAACCTGCAATTGACGATCGTTGGGTCACTGTAAATACACCAGATGCCGCCACCTTGAATCTCGTAGCCGTTCGTGATAGTAAAGCCCATCAGTATCGAATTGGCATCCTCATTATTATTGAAAGAGAATCCACGATACATCGTTTGCTCTGTCCCGTGGCAATCAATAATGCAATTATCCGGGCCGTTCTCGCTCCGCACGGTAATTGCCTTGCCTCGGAAGTTCATGTCGCGATTGCCGGCACCGGTATAGATTCCGTCCGGGACACTTATCACATCTCGGTCGCAAGAGCCGTCAATAGCCCGCTGGATCGTGGCATGGTATGTATCCTGAGTAACGTTGCGGACCAGAGGGCTAAACTCGTCCGCCCCGATGTCCACGCGCCCATTAAAGACCCGTGGAGCATAGTCGATATCCAACTGGTCTGTGTAGTCAACGGTTGGCTCGCCGGCATCAATGCAGGGTGACTGAGGGCAAAGACGGTTCTTATCCGCAGTCAGCAGAGGGTCTATGTCAATATTGCCTGGGCCCCAGGTAAGTGTGCAGCCGGAGTCGATGTACGCGCCGGCAGAGCCCCCCGCCACATCACTATAGGATACGGCGAGCGTCGAAGTATATGGTGGACCCTTGAGCGCTATCTCTGCTCCGCCCAGGCCGGCCACGTTGTTCCACAATATGCTATTGACCAGCTCAGCGCTGCTGTTGGTACAGCACATCCCACCGCCATAGTCGGCATGGTTTCGGCTCAGGGTGCAATGATTGACCTTCGCCCTGCCACCCTCACAGTGTATCCCACCCCCGGTGCTTGCCTCGTTGGCGGTTATCATGCAGTTGCTTATCGTTGAGCTTGAGTCTTGACAGGAAATGCCGCCACCCCCGTGATTGGCCCGATTACCCCTGATAATGCAACTGACAATCGTCGGGCTGGCACTCGCGCAGAGAATTGCGCCGCCAACATCGGCATACCCATTGGTGATTGTGAAGCCCTTCAAGACAGAATAAGCATCTTCATTGCTGCTGAAACAGAATCCACGATGGTTTTGCTCTGCTGTGCCTTGGCAATCGACGATGCAGCTCTCCGGCCCGTTCTCGCTTCGCACAATGATTGCCTTGCCGCCGAATTGAATATCGCAGTTGCCCTGGCCGGAATAAATCCCATCCAACACGATTACCGTCTGCCCATCACGGGCGGCATCGATCCCTTCCTGGATCGTATCAAACGGATATTCCTGGCTGCCATTTTCGCCCAGCCCTGGTCCATCGTCATCAACATAAACACACGGGGGCACTATAAGGGGTATGACGTCATCCAGATATACTGCTCCGCTAAGGCCAGAGCCCTCTTCCATTAGACCCCAGATGTTTATGTGAATATTTCGAATGACGAAGTTTTCTGGAAAATTGTCTTCGTCAGACCAGTCCTGCCCGTGGTGGCTCCATATCTTGGTAGCCAAGGGGACAGCTACTCCGTTGGTGAAATAGCGGTCTCGCCCCTGGTCATAGTCGTAGACCCTGACAAAAAGGTTGGCGTACAATGTGGTTTTGCCTCCTCCCATACACTCAGCTATCTTCACCGTATATCCTGAGGCCTTCTGCCAGATTTCAGAGTTGGACAAGTCCGGTGAGTGAAGTTGCATAAGCCACCAGGTGGCGCCGGGATTGTCGATTCCATGGTCCCCGCCGGTGTACATTTGCAGCGAGCCTCGGGAATTGCCGACCGGATCCGAGCCGGGGGGCTCCGGATAGTTGGCAGAATCGCTCCAGCCGGCACTAAAATTCGTGGAGAATGGACCGGCGCCGCTGCTTGGATCGTACGCCCCTCGCACCGTCCAGTTCTGCACCGTACCGTCATCAAAGTCATAACCATTTGCCAAAGCAGCTCGCCCGGAGTGCCCCAAAGCACTCAGCGCACTGAGCAATACCAGCATTTGCTTCGAAAGCCTATCTGTTTTCATCACGGTTCTGCTTCATCAGATGATTGAAGTACTTCCTGCTGAAGATGACAGACTGAGTCATCAAGTTTGCTGAACGGCTGCACCCGATATTCAGGCGCTACGTAAAGACCTTTGCGTATCCTTATCAGCTTGACGTGGCCATCAAAGAAAGCAAGATTATGATGGAGATGCCTGCCATGCCAACTCTTGCTGAACGGAGCAAACGGTATAAGAGGGTCCCATTGAGCAAGCCAGTTTCGGTCGCCGGCCAATAATAATCGCACCGGTTCTGAGATGCTCGCTCTATTGAGCCTTCTGAGGTGCTTATTAATCTCCTGGTTCAGGGTCTGCCATGGCTCCACTACGTGCGCGCCAACCGGGAGCTGATCCGGACCGATAAGCATGATGTTAGCCTGATAGCTATTGCCAAAACGCAAGTAAGCTGTAGGGCCATAGTCCCCACCTCCTTGATCAGCGGGACACTTGAAGATTTCGGCGCTGCTCTCGGTCTCCATCTCTAAAGGTAGTTCAAAGTATCGGTTGAGAGGGCGCTGAGAAGCGCTGGTTCCGATTCCTCGCCAGCCCCCAAAATCGTAGTTGTGATTTACTCCCTGATAAAAGAACCCATCATTGTCATCTAAATACATATGCCAGCCTAAGGCAATCTGCCTGAGATTACTCTGGCACGCTATGCGTTTGGCAATGATCCGAGCCTTGTGCAATGCCGGCAGCAATATACCCATTAGTAAGGACACTATGGCCACAACCACAAGCAATTCTATCAGAGTAAAGCCGCCCACGAGCTTGTCACGGCAGGAGATACTGCAATATCCGCACAGCATACAGCTCGCTCCTAATCTCTCACCACCGAGGCAGTCTCACCTCGTGTGGTTTTCGAGCTCAAATCAAAAAGCCTGCTTTGTGCTTTGTCAATCAGCCACGTATCTGCTGGCAAGCCCCGGGCGTGTGACAGACACTGCTCATAAGCCTTCGCGGCTTCTGTCCGGTTGCCATCCCTCAGATAATGCTCCGCGATGACAAAATCTGCCAACGACGTGTTAGCCCCACCCAGCCCTTCTCTGAATTTGGGAATCTTCTCGTTCAGAGGTCGAGGATCAAGCAGGAAATGCGTGGCGTCGGCTTGCCTTGTTCCACGACTGAAATACTGCCCAATAAGTCTTGCCCGCTTCACGTCCCCATCGTGCCAGGCCGGCAAAAAGTGACTGATAAGCACCGCTTGCTGAGCTAAGGTTGTGAATTCTTTAGTCTGGTTGCTAATCAGTCTATGACTGTTTTGAAGCTCTGATTCCTTGTCACGAAGTTGCGTGTATAAGTGGTAGTAGACGAGGCAGAACCCGAATACGATTGCCAACAGTAGCGCGACCACGGTGCTGGCATAACGGTGTCTGGCGACGATCTTGCGGAACAGATACAAAGAGCTGACAGATTTCGCAACGATAGGAAGACCCTGCAGAAAGCATTGAATATCGTGCCGCAGTTCAGCCGCGGATTGATATCGCCGGGCGGGTTCCTTGGCCAGGGCCTTGAGTAAAATGGCCTCCACGTCGGAATAAAATCTGCTTATGATTTGCCTGGGCCTGACCGGTTCCTCGTGTTGGATCCTGTGTAATACTTCGAAAGCTGACCCAGAAATATCGTAAGGGAATCTCCCGGTGAGCATTTGGTACAAAATAACGCCGAGCGAATAGACATCTGACCGAACATCAATCAAATCTACCCGGCCGGCAGCCTGTTCGGGTGACATGTAGTCAACGGTACCCTTTATCTGTCCGGTTACGGTGGGCATTACGGTGCTTTCTGACCTACCGCGCAAACTCACCGCTGCCTTGGCAAGTCCGAAATCCAATATGTGTGGCTCACCCCGTTCATCCACCAGAATATTGGATGGCTTCAGATCTCTATGAATGACCCCTCGCTGGTGTGCGTGTGTCATCGCATCGCATACCTTGCTGAAAAGTGCCAGTTTGTCGCGCAGAGTAAGAGGATGGGAGTTAGCGTATTGGTCTAACGGCTGCCCGTGGATGTATTCCATCGAGAAGTAGTACTGCCCTTGCGTAATTCCGCTGTCGTGGATGGCGACGATATTGGGATGGTGGAGACTGGCAGCTAATTCCACCTCTTGTTCGAAGTGACGGCGTGCCCTCGCCGATCCATGAAGACCCGGCAGCAACACTTTGAGCGCCACTTTCATCTTGGTAGCCTTTTGAATGGCCTCGTAGACTATTGCCTGGCCGCCTCTGGGCAGTTCCTTGACGATTTGATAACCTTCGAACGTCAAGTACTTAGGTATGCCGGAGACTTGGGTTTCATCTGAGTTGGGCGATCCCGCTGTCGGCCGCCTATCGGGTTCATCTTCATGCCGGAGAATTGTCCTGCCGACCCCATCAGCATTGCTCTGATGACGGTCCGCCAAACCTGGCTGCCCACGGGCGGCCCAACCCGACTGTGCGGATTGCAGGCGCTTGCGGCAATCTGTACACTGGGCGACATGCGACTTGACCACTTCTTGTTCCCGATCCGAGCAGTTCCCAGCCACATAGCGATCAATCAGGTCTGGAAGGAGACACACAGCCATATTCTATCCACGGACAGAATAGCACACCCGGTCAGGATGTGTCAACACTTCATCATCAATCAGGCCGGACCAGTGCCGTGAGGCATCCCCCAGCGGAAAACTGTCCGGCTCAAGATTCTTGCCGACAACAATGTATAGACACGGATTCACGCGGATTAACACAGCTAAACAATTCGCACTGATAAAACCGTGTAAATCCATCTAGCCCAACTTCCGCAGTTGACGAGAAATAAAAAAATCTGAGGTGATGGTTGGCATCAAGACCGGCAATTTCACCTCAGCAACAGCGGTTGATGTTCATCTCTGCTGAGCAAAACCAGCAAAAGCCTTTGTAGTGAAGACCTACCTGATTGTCTGGGAGTTGTCGGGTCCTACAATGAAGGCATGTTTATTCGGCCATGCTATAGAATCAAGGATGGCAAACGCCACGCTTATTGGGCCTTGGTCGAATCCCATCGCACCGAACGAGGGCCACGCCAGCGGACGGTAGCCTATCTGGGCCAACTGGATGAACAGGGGCGTTTAGGGGTCAAACATGCAGCCGGAGCACGCGATGGCTATCAGAGGTTGCTGTTTAACGATCTGCAACCGCGATGGGTCGAAGTGGACCTCAACGGCGTTCGCGTTGAGCGGTGTCTTGACTTCGGTGGGCCCTGGCTGGCGCAACAACTTCTGCATCAATTAGGACTACCATCTATCCTGAATGACCTTCTGCCGGAAGGCCGTCAGCAGATTGCCTGGTCGGTGATGGCTCAAGTGCTGATT
>CAZPJZ010000012.1:0-16346 GCA_964586995.1 uncultured Pirellulales bacterium
CAGCGTGCCATGAATCGAAGAGGAGCCTTTGTGGTTCATAAGTGCTTTACAAGCCGGGTCTTACAGTAGCAGAAAGGATGGTGATCCATTGCAGATGTCTGCTTGACGGCGACAGGACCGGAGAAACATTCCAAATGGCGGAAGATTTTTCCGGCATTGTTTGCTCGTGCCTCCTGGGCTTTTTGCGCCGTCCGTAGACGTGTAAAAAAAGCAGGCCAGTGTAAAGAATCCTGACACGGCTGCTACAGTTTGACAAGGCGATTATCTGCCTCTGACGGGCTTTTTGAGGCCATTCAACTGCCTTAGAAGCCCAAAGCAGTCAGGCTGATGCGCTTGGCACGATTATTGCATAGCTTCGGTGACGGCAGAAGAAGTTTGTATGCCCGCCCAGCGCTTGGCGGGGCTGGAGAAGATGGAGTTGGCCAAAACAAGTAGCATCACGGAGTTGCTTCAGGCCGGTCTGAAGGCGGAAGGTCTTCGCCAGAGGGCGATAGCCAGCAATATTGCCAATCTTGAGACTCCCGGCTACCGCAGAGTCGAAACCGACTTTGAAGAGCTCCTGGCCAAGGCCTTGGACTCGTCTGGAGCGGTTGACGTTGATAAGATTGAGCCGCAGCTTTATCAGCCAAGGCAAACGCCGGTCAAGGCAAACGGTAATGACGTGACTTTGGAAGCCGAAGTCGGCCAGATGGTCAAGAACAGCCTTCGGTACAAGACATTTATTCGGCTGCTTAACAGGAAGTACCAGCAAGTTGAGCTGGCAGTCAGCACGAACCCGAGATAGCGGCCCCTGTTGGGCATGGCGAAAACTGAGCGGCTATCGCAAGGAAATGAACAAGGGTGACGCAGATGGGTGTTAACGATATTTTTGGCCCGGTGGACATAGCGGTTTCAGGGATGCGGGCGCAGAGCAAGAATGTGGAAGTCATCTCATCCAATGTGGCCAATGCACGCACGACAGATGCCGGCAAAGGTGAGCCCTATCGCAGATTAGAAGCTCTGCTCAAGGCGGAGGTTGACGGTATCAGCGGCGTGGTGGTGGACCAGATAGCAGAGGACACGAGCGATTTTCAAAGCATTTTCGACCCCGGTAACCCCCAGGCCGACGAGAGCGGATATGTATTGATGCCCAACGTTAACCTGCCCTTGGAGATGATCAACTTGAACATTGCGACCCGCGCCTATCAAGCCAACGCAGCGATTCTGAAACGTTACCAGCAGATGGTGGAAACGACGCTCGAATTACTCCGCTAATTGAGGGATGAAATCATGGTCAATCTCAATGCCAACGTAAGCTCGGTACTTCCCGGGATCGATAGGCTGTTGCCCCAAGCAGGTAATCCCGCTGCGGAGAAGGTGGACTTCGCTGACGCAATGAGGGCTGTAGGCAAATACATATCCAAGGTTGACGACCTTCAACAGTCGTCGGATATGTCCATAAAGGATCTGCTGGCCGGAAAGAGCCAGGATATTACGGCCGTGGTCTCGGCAGTGGCTAAAGCGGACGTTAGCTTCAAGCTTCTGGTGGGTGTCAGGAACAAGCTGATTGACGCCTACAAACAGACAATGAATATGCCCTTGTAGGCTTATCACTCATGGCTGATGCTCGGGGATGTAATACTGCGAACTCATAATGACAAACGCGGCGAAGGGGTCGGATGGACTTTTTCCAAAAGATAAGTGCGGTTTGGCGAAAAGTCAGCCTAATTCAAAGGGCTTTGCTGCTTGCAGTTGTTATGACAGGCGTTATGGTTGCTGCGCTTCTTGTTCACTGGGCCCGCAGACCGGATATGCGGATGTTGTATCAAGGGCTGTCGCCTTCAGAAGCCTCTAAGATCACCGAGAAAATAAGCGAAAAGGACATTCGGTACGAATTGCGGGATGGGGGGACAACAATCTACGTTCCCAAGAACAACGTCTATCAGCTTCGTTTGGATATGGCAAAAGAGGGGCTGCCGTTAGGTGAGCAGGGCGGCTACAGAATATTTGACGACGAGAAGATTGGCATCAGCCCCTTCGTTCAGAACGTCAACCTTAAGCGGGCCCTGCAGGAAGAACTTGCCAAGAGCATTCAGATGATAGAGGGTGTTCTTCACGCTCGGGTCCACATAGTGACCCCAGAGCGGACACTGTTTACCTCTGAGGCAGGAAAGACCACGGCATCCGTCGTCCTGCAGTTGAAACTCGGATATCGAGTTAGTGGGCTCAATATCGCGGCGATCACGAATCTTGTAGCTGGCAGTGTTGCAGGGCTAAAATCGGAAAATGTGACTGTTATTGACAGCCAGGGACGTCTTCTTTCCAGTGAGACGGACCCGGCCTTAGCCAATGGGGCAGGCACCGTTCAGGACTACAAGGAGAGGGTGGAGCAGAACCTGGCCAGGAAGGTTGAAGAGATGCTCACTACCGTAGTGGGGCCGGGCCGGGCCACGGTGGGAGTCAGCGCTGTAATTGATATGAACAGTGTCAGCACGGTCACGGAAATCTACGACCCAAGCGCCAAGGTGGTTAAAAAAGAAGAGATCAAAACTAATATTGACGAGAAACCCGCCGAGGCCACAACTGCGGCCCAGTCAGCCGCCCCCGGTAGCAAAAAGAGGGACGAAGAAATCATTACGGAGTACGAGATAGGAAAGACGGTGAAACAAGAGGTTGTTTTGCCTGGCACAATCAAGTCTTTGTCGGTCGCGGCTTTTGTGGACTTATCCGTCTCTGACGCCAACGGAACAGAAACAGGGGCACAGCCGGCGATGATAATGCAGTTGGCGGAAGTCGAACAGATTATCCGAAGTGCGCTTGGCCTCAAAGAGACAGACTCGATTAAAGTAGTCCACGCCAAGTTTTATCGTCCTACTGAGTTGCTGACCGAGGAGCAGCCATCTAACTGGCCTCGGTATTTGGCTGTTGCCCGCCACGCTTCTTTGGGCGTAATGGCTATCTGCGCACTGCTGGTCCTGCGCATATTTAGGGGGGCCAGAAAAAAGGTGGCTTTGGAGGCCCAGGCCCAGCAGTTGCCCGAAGCGGGGGCGGCTGCGGGGTTTCTCCCGGCCGGGCAGGCCAGCCCGGAGCCATTGATGTTGCGTCGCCAGATAGCCGGTGCTCTGCGGAGCAATCCTGAGCAGGTCAGGCGACTATTTGCCAAGTGGGTCGAGGAAGAGGATTGATACGTACATGACTTTGACAGGCAAACAAAAAGCTGCGCTGCTCTTGATGAGCCTTGATATCGGCACCGCGACGGAGCTTCTCAAGGGTATCGATGCCAAGGCGGTTCGGGAATTGGCGGTGGAGTTGTCATACTTCGATGCCGCTGGGTATCGCAGCGATCAGCAAAGCACCGAGATCGCACGACAGTTTTGTAATTCGTTGAAAAGTGAGTCCACACTAAATATGAAGAGCTTTGTGCGGGAAATGCTGAACAGCACGATGGGACAAGAGAAGGCCTGCCAGATTGAAACGGAGATACAAGAGTTGCTGTACAGACGAGACCCCTTCATACCGATACGGTCGGCCGACGCAGGGACATTGGCATCGGTTCTGGAAAGTGAGCGGCCTCAGGCCGTTGCAGTGGTCCTATCAGAAATGCCCCCAAAGAAAAGCTCGGAAATCATAGGCCTGTTAGGCGAGGGCATGCGGGTCAGCGTGGTTACGAGGATGACCCGTGTTGATAGTGTGACCGCCGAGGCAAAGGGGCGCATCGCGGATATGGTTCGCAAGCGCCTCGAATACGTAACGACCGCCGGGGGCAACGGCGCCTCACGGGTGCAGCCGGACCAGTCTTTGAGAAAAGTAGCGATGATTCTGCGGAATTTAGACAAAGAAGTCCGCGATGGCGTGCTGGGGGCGGTCCAGGAGAAAGATACTGAAATCGGCGAAAAAGTGGCTAACTTGATGATAGTCTGGGAGGATATACCGCAAGTGGCTGACAGGTCGCTGCAAGAAGTTCTCCGCGGCCTCGACGAACGGCAGTTGGCGCTGGCCTTGCACAAGGCTGATGATGCTATCAGCCGCAAGGTTAAAGCCAATATCTCTGAGCGGGCCGTCGCTCTGGTGGACGAGGAGGCGTCGCTTATGTCAGCTCCGAAAAAGGAAGATGTAAAAGAGGCGCGAGAAAAAATCGTCAGTGCTTTGCGTGAAATGAATAGCAAGGGCGGGCTTACGTTTATTGATGAGTAATGTGATGTCCGGCACATTCACGGTAAAACTTGATAACCCGGTGACGGCGGTTAGACGACTTGATGATCGAGATCAATCGCTTCTGCCGGATGTATCCCCTGACGGGTCTTGCGTCGCAAATGGCGATTCACCCGCTCAGAATCAATTTCATTCCGGCGCACAAGCACAGCTCGAGGCGATGCGGGACTTAGAAAAACAAAAGGCCGAGGTCGCCGACCTTAGCCGGATGCTCCGGAGCGTCGTAGGCCAGATCAATCGGCTTTACGAGGGGCTTTTGGCCGGGCACAACGAGGAAATTGCCAGACTTTCGGTAGAAATAGCCAGAAAAATCCTGATGCAGCAAGTGCAAAAAGGGGATTACCAAATAGAGTCCATAGTCAAGGCGGCTCTCGAAAATGCCCCGACCCATCAGGACGTTGTTGTGCATTTGAATCCTGCCGACTTGGCTCAACTCCAAAAGCTGCAAGGTTCTAGCACATCGCGGTCCAAGCAGGATGATTCCAGCGGCGCCTTCACCGGCATCAAGTTTGTTGCGGACCCCGGTATTGGACGGGCGGAGTGTCTGGTTGAGACTCCCAAGGGGATAATCAAGTCGCTCATTGATGAGCATATCCGCCGGGTTAGTGAGGCACTCGAGAGGGCCAGTAGTCTATGAAGGCCAATCAAGCCAATTCCTGTGTAATTGATTTTGAGAAGTTCCGCTCGGCCTTGCAGGGAATCAAGCTCTTGGATTGCCAGGGTTACGTGGTACGTGTGTCAGGCTTGACGGTGGAATCCACCGGGCCGATCGTGGGTTTGGGTGAGCTTTGTGGAATCCATATTCGGGACGAGCGACGCGTGCTGGCCGAAGTAGTCGGCTTCCGGGGGGAACGGCTTATTCTGCTGCCGTTGGCGCACATAGAGGGCATCTCCCCGGGCGATGTCGTCACCGCTCGGACCACCCCGCGTTGTATTAGTCTCAGCGACAATGTTCTTGGTAGAGTATTGAACGGCTTGGGAGAGCCGATTGATAACAAAGGGCCATTGCGGGCGACAGAGGACAGGCTGTTGGATGTAAGCAGCCCCGCTCCCTTGAGCCGAGCCAAAATCACCGAGCCATTGGCTTTGGGAATCAGGTCGATAGACGCGGTGTTGACGTGCGGCAAGGGCCAGCGCATCGGTATCTTCGCGGGCAGCGGCGTAGGAAAAAGTGTCCTTCTCGGCGCCATTGCCAATTCGAGCGAGGCAGCCGTTAACGTGGTAGCGTTGATAGGCGAGCGGGGCCGCGAGGTACGCGAATTTCTGGAAGAAAACCTTGGCGCAGAAGGTCTGGCTCGCAGTGTCGTCGTGGTCGCTACGTCGGATTCGCCGCCTATTCAGCGAGTCAAGGCGGCGTTCGTGGCTGTCACCATTGCCGAGTACTTCAGGGACAAGGCCAAGGATGTCTTGTTTATGATGGACTCGCTGACACGCTTTGCGCAGGCCCAGCGGGAGATCGGCCTTGCCGCCGGCGAGCCGCCGGCCACGAAAGGTTACTGTCCAAGTGTTTTTTCTCTGATGCCAAGGCTCGTCGAGCGTCTGGGACGTGCGGAAAGTGGCAGCATCACGGGTATTCTAACCGTCTTGGTTGAGAACGACGATTTGGCTGACCCCGTTGCTGATAGTGCTCGCAGCCTATTGGACGGTCACTTTGTCCTATCGCGCAAGTTGGCTGATCGGGGCCATTATCCTGCCGTGGATATTCTGCAAAGCGTCAGCCGACTAATGCCCGCCGTGGTCAGTGACAAGCACAGGGTTGCTGCTCAGAAAATCAAAGAGATATATGCCACTTACACCGATGCTGAGGATCTAATCAACATCGGAGCCTTTTCCCCCGGCAGCAACCGGCGTATCGACGGCGCGATTAGTCTGATCGACAGGATAAATAATTTTCTCATTCAGCCAATCAGCCAAAGGACCAGCTTTGCAGAAACAGTCAAACAGTTAGTTGCTATTACTGAATCGTGGAATGAACTGATAGGCGTTAAAGGTTAGAAGATCAGAAGCTAAATGAAGAGATTCGTATGGCGATTGCAGCACGTTCTTGACATTAAAGCCAAGGAGGTACAGACAAAACGAACTGAGCTTTTCCAGCTAACGCAGAGATTGGCCCAGACACGGGGACAACTGCTGACGCAGCAAAGGGTACTGAAGGACATAATCTCAGGCATAGCTGCCAATGAACCTGGCAAGAGATTGGGCCAGCAGGAGTTCTTCTTGAAGTATTCAACGACAAGCAATGAACGGATCAAAAGGCTCGAGAACAGATTATCCGAGATGGAGCTGCAGCAGAGGCGCAAAATTGCAGAACTCTTGCGCGTCAGGCGTTTCAAGGAAGGCCTCGAAAAGCTACGGACCGAAGCCAAGAAGCGATTTATCGAAGAACAGGACAGGCTTGAGCAGAAAGAATTGGATGAAGGAGCCACTATTTCATTTGCTCGAACCATGGACCGGGACACGCCTTTGCGGTAAGGCGAACCAGTGTGTGGTCGTTAAAGGCTGAGCCTTCAAATGCTGAGCCTTGCAATCATGGTGGTACAAGATCAGGAGAGAACCAGTGACTAAGAAGCTAATCGTGGTGACCGCAGCGGTTGGTCTGGTGAGCTTCGCCGGAGCGTTTGTCTTGGCCTGGTTTAGCAGAGAGGCCCCCGTTACCGGGGTCGAAGAGCCAAATCAACCTGTGCCTTCCGCGCAGGAAATCGAGCTGAAATTGCCAAGGCCGCCAGGCGATACGATGACTGCTTTTGCCAGCGACGAAAACGTGATGGCCAGAGCGATGACGGAGAAACAGCTCAAGTATCTGGTCTACGAAGTTCAGGAAAAGATGCAGGAATATAACAACAAGCTGCAGGGTCTTGAGAGCCGGGAGCGCCGGCTGCAAGTGGCGCACGACGCACTAAAAAAGGATATCGAAAACCTTAATAATCTGCGAATAGAACTTGTCACTGCCGTTGCCGCTCTCAAGGACGAGCGAGACAAGCTGCTTAAGAGCCGTGTGGAGGTTGCTCAGGCTGAAAAGGCCAACTTGGCAAAAATCGCGGCTACTTATGACAAGATGGATTCCGCCAGTGCAAGTAAGATACTTACCAGCATGTGCTCCCGCCCAACGCCAAGCGGCGGTTCAGCAGATTCTGACAGTAAAATGGATGATGCGGTGAAAATTCTGCACTATATGACTGAAAGGACCAAGGCCCAAGTGTTGGCTCAGTTAGTCACCACTGAGCCTAAACTTGCTGCGAGTTTATGCGAGAGGTTGAAACAGGTCGTGGAGAAGCAGTAGTCCTATGGACATTGCCACAGTTGTAGGAGTAGTTCTCGGCTTTATGGTCATCACCAGCGCCGTTGTCGCTGGCGGCGGCTGGCAGATATTTATCCACCTTCCCTCGATGGCTATCACCATCGGGGGGATGCTGTGCGCCACGCTTATCCATTTCTCGTTGCCGCAGTTTCTTGGAATATTCTCGGTGATCAAAAAAACAATCGTGGCCAAGATACCGTCACAGTCAGAACTGATTCAAAAGATGGTTAATTATGCTGCCGTAAACAGGCGCGATGGGGCACTGGCGCTGGAACCAGAGATTCGCAATGCAGGTGATCTGTTTCTGGGCAACGGCCTACAGATGCTGGTAGATGGCCAGGATGCGGACCAGATTCGGGAGCTTATGACATTAGAGATTCAGAATCTTCAGGAGCGCCATTCCGGAGGCAAGAAAATTCTTGAATTCATGGGTTCGTCTGCACCGGCTTTCGGGATGATAGGCACGCTCATCGGCCTGATTCAGATGCTGCGAAGCATGGAGTCCCCCGAGCGGATCGGTTCAGGAATGGCCGTGGCCTTAATTACCACTTTCTATGGGGCACTGGCGGCGAATTTGATTTTTCTGCCGCTGGCCGGAAAATTAGGCCTTTATTCCAAGGCTGAGACAATCGCCATGGAGATGACCGTGGAAGGTATCTGTGCCATTGCCCGCGGCGAGAATCCGACTACCGTTCGGGAAAAACTTCAAGCCTTTGTCTCCCGGGGCAGGCGGGAAAAAGTCAAGGCAAATATCTGATGTGGCATAAGAGAAAACAGCTTGAACCCGAGGAACCGCCAGGTGCGCCGGAATGGATGGTGACTTTCAGCGATTGTATGACGTTGCTGTTGACGTTCTTTGTGCTTCTTCTGACTTTTTCATCGTTCGACAGGCAGGTTTTTGAGAAACTGCAGGTCATTTTCGCCGATGCCCTGCCCTCAATCACTTTGGCCAAGATGCCAAGTAAAGATGCTTTTTTGCTGAGGCAGCTAATTGACTCCCGCAGGACCGTTGATGAAGGCAGCGAGAAGCCTACTTTAGAGCAAGGCGAGGAGGACGGGCTAAAGAATCAAACAGACCTGTTGGATTTCCGGGGTCGAAAGGTATTTTTGATCCCTTCGGAAAAGGTTTTCTGGGGCAAAGGAAAAACCATCTCGCGTCAGGGCCATGAGGTCTTGACCGCAATGGGGGCGTTCTTGAGACACGTGCCGGGTCGTGTAGTGATCAGTGAAAATGGGCTGGACGACGCGAGCAGCGAGCATTTTGGTCTGCCGCGAGCGTACGCAGTTATGGACTATCTTACGACAGAGCAGAGCTTGGAACAAAACCGCTTCAGCCTTTCGGCATCGACAACTTTGCGTCAGAATGGTTTCAAAAGCGGCGGGTCGGGAACGAGTGCTGAACGAAAACTTGAAATCGTCTTGTTGGAACGGAGCATCTGCAATTGATAAATAGGCGCCGAGCAGCCGCAGAAGGTCCCCCCAAAGTGCCGGGGTATATCGTTACCTACTCGGATATGGTGACGCTGCTGCTGACATTCTTTGTTATGCTGATAAGTCTGGCAAGTGTGCAGGACCCCGGTCTATTCAATAGGGGCCGAGGAGCATTCGTCGAATCGGTGCGAGGCTTCGGGCTGGGGGTGCTTTATGGTAGAAGGCAAAGCTGTGATTTCGGCGAGGAGAGAATCGAATATTTTATAGACTCTCCGGAGGATGGGTCGGGCAGAACGATAGATGCGAAGGAAGAAGAGATTCGCAGGCTTTTCAACAAGGTAGGTCGGATGGTGACTGCTATCCCTTCGCAAATAGTTGCGGAAAGCACTGGTTTCTCGGTAACCAACGTTCGCTTTGCGCCGGGCGACGCCGCTTTAGACGAGCCGGCAAAGAAATTCTTGACTACGTTCTGCGCAGATTTACAACAGGGCGCTGATTTAATGACTGGCACGGTTCCCGCTGGGCGCCCCCCGTTCCATGGGAGGCCGGCTGGAATCCTGTATGTGCTTGGCCTGGCTGGCGATGAGAAATCAGAAAAGCAACAGTGGATGCTCTCGGCCCAGCGGGCCCAGGCAGTTGCTCAGTTTTTACAATCCCGACTAGTGAGGACGGAGGCCTCGGGACCAGGTTTGACAGCCGCGTGGCAAATCTATTGGTGGGGCGCAGGCGCGGGCGGCGATTGGGTGGCTCGAGATAGCCCCATCTCCAGAAACTGCCAGATTCTAATCGCCGTGCTGAGGCCAGGTAGCTAATCTGTACATTCTGTCAAGTTTTTCGACATCCCTGCATTTTTTCTCATAGCCTGGGTCTAAAAAAATACTACCAGGGCACATTCATCTTGTTTCACGCATCTCGGCACGCGATTTGCACAGTGGATGCTCGGACGGCTAATTTGCCGGACATAAAGGAGCCGTATGTGGGGTCGCTGTAATACTTTTACAATACAGGCTCGCAAATTGTATTTGGCGGGTTCTTGTACTGTAGCTGCGCAGAGGAAGAAAATCATTATTTTCTTGGTGGCGGCTGCCGTTGCCAGCAGCGGACTGGTACTCTGTTTGGCGCAGTCGTCCGGCCAGAACGCGATATCGAAAAATGTGGAGTCCAGGGCTGATTCACCTTCTGTCCTTCGCACCAACAGTATCGGCAGGAAGGATGAGTCGTCCACAGTGGGTTACGACCTTGCCAATAACATGACTGATAGTGCCGGCATTGGAGAGCTGTCTGCTAAGATGACGCTTGCCGTTCTGCTGGTCATTGTCCTGGGTGCAGCGGCGATCTACATGTCAAAAAAGGTTCTGCCACGGATTACTAACCTGCCCGGTAAAGAAATTCGAATCCTTGAAACGGCTTATCTCGGCCCGCGCAAAGCAGTGCACCTGGTCAAGATAGGCAACCAACGGCTTCTAATTGGAAGTACAAATGAGAGCATAACCACACTGGCTGACTTAACTGATGGTTTCGTCCAAGGAATGAATGTCCTGAACGAGCCACGCACCGACGGAATGGGCGACTGTGCGAGATGACAAATGATCGCGAGGCGTGCCGAAATAGTTGTTCTGGCCTTTTTGCTCCTAACTCTCACCGGGTTATCCTTTGGACAGTCTACATCGGCAAGTCTGCCCAGGCTTGCAGACGTCAAGAGCTCTGCTAACGTCTCGGCCGAGCCGCCGAAGACCACAATGCCAAGTATCAAGGATCTGATGACCTTGATAGACAAGGCAACCAGCGGCGAGACCGCAGGCAAGGATTGGTCAACACCCGTCAAGCTGGTAATAATCTTTACAGGCCTGGCGATTTTGCCAAGCCTACTGGTTATGATGACATCATTTACACGAATCGTTATTGTGCTGGCGTTTGTCCGCAACGCTTTGACGACGCGAACTATACCCCCTACTGTTGCAATTATAGGGCTGGCTTTGTTTCTAACCTTATACACGATGGCTCCAACCTATTCCAAGATCAATAGTGTTGCCATCCAGCCTTATCTGGCAGACCAAATTGACTTTGCGACAGCGGGGCTGCGAGCCAGCGATTGCATCAAGGAGTTTATGCTTCGCCAGAGTCGCGAGTCCGACCTGGCTCTCTTTGTGCAGATGGCCAAGATAGAGCCCCCAAAAAGTCCTATGGATATTGATCTGCACGTGGTCATCCCTGCGTTTATCATTAGTGAATTTCGCACGGCGTTCGAGATAGGCTGCCTTCTGTTCATACCCTTCTTGCTGATAGATATGGTTATCGCCGGTGTCCTGCTTAGCGCTGGTATGATCATGCTGCCTCCCGTAATGATTTCGCTGCCTTTCAAGTTGATATTGTTTATTCTTGTTGACGGCTGGGGATTGTTGGCTAAGAGTCTCAGCTTGGGTTTCAGATGAGTAGTTGGATTCTCACACGGAAGAGTCCTTCTGCCTTTTGGGATTGAACAATGGATAGTAGTTATGCTCTTTATCTCGGTCGACACACGCTCGAAACGGCCTTGCTCTTGGCAGCTCCGGTTCTGCTGACCTGCATGGTAGTAGGGGTCACCATCACACTGCTTCAGGCAGTTACATCCATACGCGATATGACCTTAACGGTAGTGCCCAAACTGCTGGCTGTAGGGGCCGTGTTGCTGCTTTTCGGCAGTTGGATGCTTCAGGTCGCCCTCAGATTCACCAACGAAATCTTCGCCTATATCGAGAATATTGCGCATTGATTTTCGGGGTAAGATGCTGGCAGGACTGCTCGGCTTCGCGATGGTCTTGACAAGGATTTCAGCGTTTTTTCTGCTGGTCCCTGTTTTCGGCTGGAAAGCGATACCCGCTCAGATCAAGGTTGCCGTGACCGTGCTCATGGCGATTTTCTTCTCGATCATTACACCTTTGGGTGTCGATTCGAAGCAGGTGTCGTTGGTACAGGCAGTATTGTTAATAGCGAACGAAGCCACCTACGGATTAGCTCTGGGCTTAATCGCTGCTGTTATGTTCTCGGCGGTGAAGATAGCCGGCCGGATCATCGAACGGGAGATGGGTTTAGTCACGGCCGAAATCATTGACCCTTTGACGGGCGATAGCTCCGAGCCTCTGGGCAGTCTGCTCGAGATGGTATTTGCACTCCTGTTCTTGAGTGCCAACGGTCACCATTTGCTCATGCTGATTATCTGCCGAAGTTACGAGGCTTTCCCAGCCGGTACTGTCCCGACCCCGGCTGTTTTGGCAGGCGGAGTAGTCCAAGCCGGTTCAGCAATGCTATTAGCTGGCCTCAGACTGGCTGGACCGATGTTGGCAGCCTTTCTGCTGTTGATGGTGGCACTGGCCCTATTGGCTCGCATCGTTCCGGAAATGAATATCTTGTTTATCAGCTTGCCAGTGCGTATCGGCTTGGGTTTGACGATGGCAGCGATGTTTTTGCCGTTTATTAAGGGCTTTGTTACCGAATTTGCCGACTGGATGGGCAAGTTACTGCCTTTGTAAGTAGCGACTGCAAACGCGTGCCTGGCGGCCATTTTAGCCCGGCACGATTTAACTCCTTGCCATATTTTTGATAGGAGCGCGGCGTGCCGGAACAGCCAGCAGCAGAAAGAACCGAACAGCCGACTCCGCGGAAGTTGCTCAAAGCCAGAGAGAAAGGACAGGTGCCGCAGAGTCATGAACTGAGCTCGGTTGCGACACTTGTGGCACTGACACTGATTTTGGCTCTGCTGGCACCGACCTTGATGGAGTGGTTCGCCGTGAGAATCAGGCGTGGTCTCTCCGTCCAGATTCCCGTTTTTGCAGACAACAAGGCGTTTATCGACTACGTGAACGCCACAATCGTTGACTCGATGCTTGTCATAAGTCCAATTCTCGGGGCGCTTTTGGCAGCGGCAATTCTGAGCTCCATTGCCGTGGGCGGCTTCAATCTCGCACCGCGAGCCATCAGATTGGACTGGAGCCTGATAAATCCGGCGTCAGGGTTGCAGAAACTTATCAATGCCCGTTCTTTTGTGCGTCTTGTCTCGTCCATAGCAAAATTACTGTTCGTCTCCGTTATTGTCTGGTTGTACCTGCGAGACAAGCTTGATACGTTTGCCGTCCTTCGTTGGGCCTGGTCGGCACAGTTGATTGTAGCTGTGGCAAGGCTCGTCTTTGGGCTGTGCATTCGTGTCTGCGTTGCACTGGTGGTAATAGGCATCGCCGATACGTTCTATCAGAAATGGAAATACATCCAGGAACTGAAGATGACGCGTCAGGAGGTAAGACAAGAGCACAAAGACCTTGAGGGCTCACCGGAGGTTAGAGCTCGGATTCGCAGAATCCAGGTCCAGATGTCGATGAAGCGTTTGCTTGCCGAGGTTCCCAAAGCCAGTGTGATTCTTGTCAACCCAACGCACGTGGCCGTGGCCCTGCGGTATGAGGCCAAGACTATGGAGGCTCCTGTGCTGGTGGCCAAAGGAGCCGATTATTTGGCAGAAAGAATCAGCGCCATTGGACGGGCTTATGGTGTGCCCATTGTTCGAAGACCAGAACTGGCAAGAACCATATATTCAACGGTCCAGCCGGGCAGTCCTATCCCGGAGGCTCTGTATGTAGCCGTAGCAGAAATTTTGGCTATGATTTATCGCTTGAGGCAGAAAAAAAGAGGCCGATAACCTCCGTGGTTCACAGTATGTGCTCTACAGGAGCCGCAACGGGCGGACTATGTTTGACCGAAGCCCAAAGCACTCATTTGGTTCTGCAGCAAAGCCAGTGTTCTCTCAAGACGCGCAAAGCGCTGCACCAACCGGGCCTCTTTTTGAGTCAGACGGTCTTCTTCCAGTTCGATCTTTCTCTGCAGCTCCTTAATGGCCTGCCCCACGTGTTTCTGGTCGATCTTGACTGAGCCGGTCGTCACTTTGAGCATTCCATCCAAGGCATCTTCTAATGCACCAGTAAATCCCTGCTTGACCCTGACAGTGGCGGTGAAGGTCCCGGACCGGCTGAGGTCAACAGTGAGCTGAAGACCGTTCTCCGGGTACAATGGGTTGCCATTTTCGTCAAATGAACTGTCGCCGGTGACGATATTCCCGCTGAAGGTAGCGTTGCGGTAGGCGGCTTCGCTGGCCAGTTTGATTTTGGCGCTGGTAATGGCGCCGCCGCTTATCGTCACTTCGAAGTTGTAAGTGCCCGCTCTGGTAAAATTACTGCTGGCGCCATAAAACCGAATGGTGTTGCTATTGGTGCTGCCTGTCTTATCTGCTCCTATTACGGCCAAGACGCCCATGTAATCCTTGGTGATTGCCTCATAGAAGGCGTTTGTGTCCAGACTGAGCACGCCGTCCCTGTCCAGTTCGAGCCCGATCTGTCCCGGCATCAGAAAGGTATCGATGTCCTCGATAAACCCGCTGGTTTGAGCTATTAAGGGTGTATGAATCTGCGACCTTATAGTCGAAACAACGTAATCTCCCATCAAGACGCCGGCAGTTTTCAGGATGTCATTGTAGCCGGTCTTCTCCTGGATATAGACAACAGCGGCATTATAGGTCTGAACCATAGAATTTAGCTTTTCCTTGACTGATTCTATGTTTCTGGTCAAGGTTATGTCCTGGCCGCTCGCATCGGTCGTATCGTGCAGATAAAGTGTCACGCCGCTGATAATATTATCTATTGTGTTTGAGCTTCTGCTGATCCAGCCATCACTACCCTTTGTGGTTTCCACTATTGAATAATTTGAAGGGTCTGGCTGATTCAGCCCAGAGGGGTCAATCGA
Source organism: uncultured Pirellulales bacterium (assembly GCA_964586995.1). Taxonomy (GTDB): domain Bacteria; phylum Planctomycetota; class Phycisphaerae; order Sedimentisphaerales; family Anaerobacaceae; genus JAFNGF01. The sequence goes on from CAZPJZ010000012.1 coordinate 14,684, forward strand.
AATAAGGCCGACATCGCCGGCGGTATCGCGGAACGTAAATGTCAAAGCACCGTCCGCCAAGCCGTTTGCGCCGCCGCCTACAGTTATGTCGTCGGTATTAACATTTAGCAGTGCTTCAAGTGCCGCCTTGATTGTGGCTGTGTCGGCATTGTACTGAATCGCGCTCGTTGTCTGCCCGTCGTAAGTCAGGGTATATGTCCCGTTGCTTGGTGGTGTGGTTGGAGTCAAGGTTTGCACCTCGGCAACTGCCGCCGCTGAAGGGAATCCATCCACTCTGATCTTCGAGTCTTGGGCTGATTGTGTCCTGGTAAAGTTCGCTGCTGCGAAGCCGGCAAGATTAGCGGGGATGGTTCCGCCCTGTGTGGATCGGCTGATGGTGGGGATAGCCAAGGCTGAGTCCGAGCCTGCATTGTCATACGTCAGCGTAAGTTTCATTTGACTTGTGCCGCAGGTATTGTCGGTAAGGCGAATCTCCCCATGGACTAAGGTTGCAGTAGCGCGGCCGTCGAAGGCATCATTGATTTGCGAAATTAGGTGAGTCAGTCTGGTGCCGCTGGTAATATTCAGTACGCCGCTTATCGCATTGCCGTTGTGGTCTTGACCGCCTATAATGATTTTCTCGTTACCAGCAAGTGTCCCGCTGAACTGATCGAGGTCTATAATCTTGGAACTCAGTGTGGCATCATCATTTCTGACCGTGAAGGCAGATGTTGTTTTCCAAACCTCTGTATTGCTGGCATTGATGGAGACTCGGTAATCGGTGCCGGCCTCGTTGCCGTTCAGCACCAAATGATAAGCACCGTTGTAGTACAGTAGGCCGGCTGTAACTCCTGGATTGTTTGCATCATTGTTTATTAGGCCAACCAAATCTTCAAGCGTTGTGGTTGCGGTGGTCGTTATTGTTGTTTCTTTCTGGTTGTACGAATAGATGAAAGTGCCGGCGCCGACATAATCTTCAGTATACCGCAGCCCGCTGGTATGAACCCACCGTTCAGCATTGGCCAGTTGGTTGATCACGACTGTGTGATTGCCTTCAAAAGCGTTATAGGACGCTTCGGCGGTCAATATATCGCTGTTACTGGACGCGACGGTGAAAGCACGGAGCTGCCGCGCATCTGAAAGGGCTTTAACCGTGCTCCTAAGGCTATCGAGCTTGGTCTGCAAAGTGCTCAGAGCCTGTTTTCTTTCTTCCCAAAGGCTCTGGCGCTGCTCATACATCTTAAGTGTACGACGTTCGATAGCCATTAGTTGAGCTATCAGAGCGTTTGTATCAATTCCTGTTGCCAGACCCGGCAAACGCAAGATTGACATTACTCGGCCTTTCTGTTGCTTTCTACACTCGGCACATTCGTCTGTATTGTCTGAGCAAATCCTTGGCGAGATTTGCCGTAGTAACGTATGTCCAACCTCGATTTTTTGGCCATCTTGTGCCCAATTTCATCGCTAAGGGACTAAATTTGCACAAAAGCTTAGCCACTACCGGATATGTTATCGTCTCAAAACGCCGCCACTTGAAACATTCGGTCGATATTCCGCTGCTATCCGGCCGCAGATTATCTGACGGCCTGGGGGACCATTTTTGTATCAATCAATCTAAGCTCATAGATCTCGCCATTTTCTGCACACCATTTCTGCACGTCTGTCTTGGACTGGCCATCAAAAT
>CAZPJZ010000013.1:0-15212 GCA_964586995.1 uncultured Pirellulales bacterium
ATCCATCGTATTCAGTGGGACCGTTATCTGCGTCACCGTCTTGATTTTCAATTTGCTCACGACGTTTGTGACCGGCTGGCAGCAGACTGCGCTGGCCGCCGGGGCAAATTCATCTAGTGAGTGGGTGTCCATATTTAACGGCAAAGACCTTACCGGCTGGGACGGCGACCCGCGGCTGTGGAAGGTCGTGGATGGCGCTATTCGCGGCGAGACGACCAAAGAAAATCCTGCTCGTCAGAATACGTTTCTTATCTGGCGCGGCGGCAAACTTACCGACTTCGAGCTAAAAATAAAATTCCGCATCCAGAACGGCAACTCCGGCATCCAGTACCGCAGCAAAGAGTTTGAGAAATGGCGGATATCCGGCTATCAGGCCGAGGTCGTCGGTAATCCGGGCGCGGTTGGCTTTCTCTATCACGAGGCCGGTCGAGGCTCGCTCGTCAACGTCGGCGACTTTGTAGTCCTTGAGCCGCAGGGCGCAAAAAAAATGATCGGCAGAGTCGGCGATAAGGACGAGCTCATCAAGACCGGCTACTACAAAGACAAGGACTGGAACGAATACCACATCATCGCCCAGGGCAACCACATAATGCAGTACCTCAACGGCTATCAGACGATAGAGCTGATAGACGATGACCACGTCACCAATCCGGATGATCCGCAAGACCGCAAAGGCGCGGCCCGCGAAGGATTGCTCGCGCTACAGATTCACACGGGCCCGCCGATGGTTGTGGAGTTTAAGGATATCCTTATCAAGCATTTGCCGCCCACATACGGGGATGCCCTTATTCAATTCAACGGCGTAGACCTGGATAACTGGCTGGTCGCGGGCGATAAGCAAAAAAGTAAGTGGGTTGTGGGCACGGCCAAAGTTTCCGCGGAAAACCCGGGGCTATTAGCCAATGCGGGCGGCTTCGGCGAGATGATCAACCTAGCCGCAAAACACGGAGACAGCATAGATATATACTCCGCGAAAAAATTCGGCGACTGTCGCATCGAGCTGCAAGTGATGGTTCCGAAAGGCTCCAACTCCGGCATCTACGTTATGGGCGAGTACGAGATTCAGGTGCTCGATAGCTGGGGCAGGACAAAGATGGGCCCCGGTGACATGGGCGCAATATACGGCGCCAGTCCGCCGCCGGTGAACGCCTGCAAAAAGCCCGGCGAGTGGCAAAAATATATCATCGAGTTCCAGGCTCCGAAATTCGACGCCGGCGGCAAAAAGACCGAGAACGCCAAGTTCCTTAAGGTGGAGCTTAATGGCCAGGTGCTGCACAAAAACCTTGAGATGAAAAGTCAAACACCTGGCGGCGTCACGGGCAAAGAAGCACCTACCGGCCCGCTTATGTTCCAGGGCAATCACGGACCGGTCGCATACAGAAACATTATATTAAAACCGTTGCGTCAGTAGTCTATGTAAGTGGTGACAGTGGAAGACCGCGGTGTTTCTTCTGAAGCGTTTGCCGGTGCGATGGCGGCAGAAAAAATGATGGAAGGTCGCTTGACAATATTCTGCGCTGCTGAAATAATACCGCCGGCTGGCCCCTGCGTCTCCCGACGCAAGTCGGGGCGGCGGGCAGAAAAAGTAAATGGTTACTGAATTTGTGGAGCCGTGACGAGAAAAATGAGTAATCCAGAGACGAAAAAAGGCATAGACAGACGTAGCTTCCTGCGATACTCCGCAGCGGTAGGAGTCCCAATTTTGTCCGGGGCGTTTTCACCCGTGGTCATCGGACAGGTGGCCGGCAAAAAAGAAGATGATATAAACGTTGCCCTGCTCGGCGCGGGTGCTCAGGGACAGGTTTTAATGAACGCCTGCCTGAAGATACCGGGCGTGCGATTCAGCGCGATCTGCGATATCTGGGAGGCCTATAATCAAAAGCGGGTCTCACGCATGCTGGACAGGTACGGCCATAAGAACAATTCCTACGTCGACTACAAGGAGATGCTGGACAAGGAGAAGGACCTTGATGCCGTGATTGTCGCCACGCCTGATTTTTGGCACGCTGAACATACGATTGCCTGCCTTAAGGCCGGTCTGCACGTCTATTGTGAAAAGGAGATGTCCAACAACCTGGAAGATGCTAAGAGGATGGTACAGGCCGCGAGCCAGACGGGCAAGCTGCTTCAGATCGGCCATCAGCGCCGCAGCAATCCCCGGTACATTCACTGTTATGAGAAAATCTTGAAGGACGCCAAGCTTCTTGGCCGCGTAACGGCCGTCAACGGTCAGTGGAACCGAGCAGCCCGTGAGGACCTGGGCTGGCCTAAGAATGCCCCCATCGAGAAGGATACTCTTGAGAAGTTCGGTTTCGAGTCAATGGAGCAGTTCCGCAACTGGCGGTGGTACAAGAAGCTCGGAGGCGGTCCGATAGTCGATCTTGGCTCGCACCAGATCGATATCTATAGCTGGTTCCTGGGGGCGAATCCAGCAACGGTAATCGCCAGCGGTGGCACCGATTACTACGACAAAGCAACTCACGAGTGGTACGATACCGTGATGGCTATTTATGAGTACCAGACCAAGGAAGGAACCGTCAGAGCGTACTATCAAACGTTGACCACTAACAGCAGTTGGGGATACTTTGAGCGGTTTATGGGTGATGAAGGGACACTGGAGATTTCCGAATCCAGTGGAAGGGGCGACGTCTACCGTGAGCCAACAACAACCAAGGATTGGAGTGGGTGGGTCAAGCTGGGATACCTGAGTGAGCCGGAAAAGCCAGCGCAAGAGAAAAAGCCCGAAGAGGGTGCGGCCGTGATGGACGTGCGCGAAACGGAGTCGCCGCCCGCCTACAAACTGGCGGTGACAATGGATAAACTCTATCACCAGCCGCACCTGGAGAACTTCTTCGACGCAATCCGCGGCAAGGCGAAGCTGACCTGCCCGGCGGAGGTCGCGTACGAAACGGCTGTTACCGTGCTGAAGGTCAACGATGCAGTCGAAGCTGCGCGCAGACTTGAGTTCAAGCCGGACGAATTCAGGGTGTAGATAAGTGAGCGGTGGGGCAAGCCCCACCATACGATGCCGAGTAAAGGATTGGAACTACATTGAACAAAGCAATTGTAGTAACGGTTGCCTTCGTACTGGTGGTTCCTGCCTCTGCGCGGGCAGCCGCGCCCGAATTGCTTGGTGATAGAAGCGACGGCAGCAGGGCAACACCACTTCATCTTATCCCACTGTTCCCCGAGAACGAACAGGGCAAGAAGGGCCAGCGGATTAAGCCGGAGGGGGAATTTCCGATGCCTCTTTCCACGCGTTTTACGTGCGATACGTGTCACAGCTACGAGAGGGTCAGCGGCGGGTGGCACTTTAACGCGGTAGACAGCAATGTCCCGCCCGGCAGGCCTGGTGAGCCCTGGATATATTTTGCTCCTAAGCTGTGTATTCAGGTTCCACTTTCGTATCGCCGGTGGCCGGGGACGTTTCATCCGGAGCAGCTCGGGCTGACAGAGTTCGCATTTACCAAGATATTTGGCAGGCATACCCCTGGTGGCGGTCCCGGCGAGGTCCAGGCCAAGCAGCCCGATGTGATCGCCAGGCAGTTTATATCGGGTAAGCTCGAGATAAATTGTCTTGCCTGTCACAATGCCCATTTTGGTCAGGACATGGGGGGGCTGAAGGGCTACGCGGTCCAGGTATCGAGGGAGAACTTCCGCTGGGCGGCGACGGCGTCGTGCGAGTTTGCGACGGTGAAGGGTTCGGCTGAAGCTATGCTTGATACATGGGACCCGTTTATGCCGGACCCCGATGTCAGAGGTGCGCCGACAGTGACATACCAAAAAGAGGCATTCGACAAAGACAACGAAGTGCTGCTGAATATTGTGCGGCAAGTGCCCAATGAGCGCTGCTACTACTGTCATTCCGATCTGTACTACAGCCACACCGAAGAAGTGGAGAGGTGGTCGTCAGATGAGGACGTACATCTTACGGCGGGCCTGAAATGCGTTGACTGTCATCGCAACGATATCGACCATAACATCATCAGAGGATATGCCGAGGAGGCGGGCATCTCACGGAATCCTTTAGCTGCAACCAGCTCGTGCGAAGGCTGTCACCTATCTGAGGGCCACGGCCAGCCCCAGGCCGGTCGGCTGGGGGCACCGGTGCCGAAGCATCCGGGCATTCCGCCTATTCATTTCGAGAAGCTTACCTGTACGGCGTGTCATTCGGGTCCCTGGCCCAGTCGACAGACTGTTCTTACCAAGACCTCGCGTGCCCACCGGCTCGGTACGCCCAATGTGAACAAAGCCGAAGAGGTGCTGCCCCATATCATCTCGCCTGTTTTTGCCAGGCAGGCGGGCGTCGGCGCTGCGTATATGGGTGGACTTTTGGTCATCGAAACCGGCAAGATAGCGCCGCACAAGGTTTTATGGCCGGCCTACTGGGCGGTTCTGGAAAATGAGCGGGTCAAGCCAATAGAGCTTGCTGTTGTTGAAAAGACGGTCGGCGGTGTTTTTGCCGACCTTGATGTTCCTGCTACGGGCGATTGGCCCAAGGTAACTGAGGAAAAGATCACAGAGGCAGTAAAGGCGCTTAGCGCTGCAACCGGCGGCAGGGCGGTGTATATAGCGGGCGGGAAGTTGTATCAGCTTAATGGCTCGGGGCAGCTTGCCGAAGAGCTCGATCATCCCGCAGCGGCGCCTTACATGTGGCCGATTGCTCACAATGTTCGGCCCGCTGCGCAGTCGCTCGGAGTGCGGTATTGCCAAGACTGTCACAGCCCGGATGCGCCTTTCTTATTCGGGGAGGTCACCGTTGATTCTCCCCTTGCCGCAGAGCCGACTTGCTTAAAGAAAATGGTTGAATTCCAGGACATCAACGCCTTCTATGCCTGGGCCTTTGCTTTTTCATTTGTATTTCGTCCCTGGCTGAAGGTCGTGACCCTGGCGTCCTGTGTGGTCATAGCGGGCGTGTTGCTGCTCTATGCCTTGAAGATGCTGGCCTGTATTGCCAAGGTCCTGGTCGGACAAGATTAATAGATTCAGCTTGGGAATGCATAAAGGATGTTTCGTACACTTTCGATAGCAGGTTTTCTTATCGCCTTGGTTGGTATCGTTATCCACTTTCTGATTTTCCGGCCAAAAGCTGACCGATTATTCGGAGCCGACCGTCGGCTGCGAATCCTCGACCCCCTGCGGGTGCTGGTCTTTCTACTGACGCTGCTCTTCGTTCCGCAGAAATTTACACTGGTTGGGTTCTTGAGAAAGCTTGTCTACCTGCTGACGCTACTTTGCTTTCTCATCCTCTTGGTCACCGGATTCTTCCCACGTGTGTTTTGGGGCGAGGTTATTTCAGGCTATTGGCTGATGCTACATGCCACCGCGGCACCGGTTTTCGCCGCCTGCATGGCGATTTTGGCCGTGATGTGGGCGGACAGTTGCCGGCTCAACAAAAACTACTGGCCGTGGCTGCAAAGAATCCTTCAGCGACAGCCAAAAAATCCAGCCACGCCCGAAAAGCACGAGTTGGCGCAGAAACTGGTTTTCTGGATAATTATCCTTTTGACTCTGCCGGTCATATTGTCTATTGTTTCGAGCATGTTTCGGCTGTTCGGAACACATTGGCAGGAATTGCTGGTTCAAGTGCATCGTTATTGTGCACTGGCGCTGGCTTTGGCAGTTATTGTGCATACTTACCTGATGGTCCTTGCTGCGGCGAAGAGATAACGGACAGGTAATCCGTTCCTGATAAGGGTTTGAATCTACCCGGGCCCTGCGATGGTCGGGCCTCAACGCGTGCTGTGAAAGGGGAGAAACATGCCAGCAGACAAGGTGAAAGTGGCAGTGGTCGGACTGGGTTTCGGGGCGGAGTTCATCCCCCTCTACCAGAGACATCCCGATGCCGAGTGTTACGCCATTTGCCAGCGAAGCGAGGACCACCTCAACGAAATCGGCGACCAATTCCGAATTGAAAGACGCTTCACGAGATTTGAAGATCTTTTAGCCATCGACGAGCTGGACGCCATCCACGTCGTCACACCCATAGCAGACCATGCATGGATGTCGGCGGCCTCCTTAAATGCGGGCAAGCACACTGCTTGTACCGTCCCGATGGGGACAACGACAAAAGATTGCCTCGAAATCGTCAAAGCCAGGGAAAAGTCCGGCAAGGTGTACATGATGATGGAAACCGCCGTTTATACGCGGGAGTTCCTATATGCCAAAGAGCTTGTCGAATCTGGCAAGCTGGGCAAGATTCAGTTTTTAAGGGGTTCGCATCAGCAGAATATGGGCCTACCCGGCTGGCCCGACTATTGGTACGGTTTTCCGCCCATGCACTACGCCACGCACGCCGTGAGCCCTTTATTATGCCTTGCCAAAAAGCGAGTCGAGTCTGTGGTCTGCCACGGCTCAGGTAGAATTCAGCAAGATTATGTCAAGCAATACAATTCGCCTTTTGCCGTTGAGACCGCCGTGATGAAATTGGCCGATTCGGACCTTGCCTGCGAGGTCACCAGGTCGCTTTTTAACACCATCCGCCAGTACAGGGAAAGCTTCGACGTGTACGGCACGAAACTTTCCTTTGAATGGGAGCAGATTGCGGGCGAAGGACCGGTCATCTATTCGGGCTATGAAGATGCCAAGAGAGTAGAGGTCCCTGATTACGGACACTTGCTGCCCAAAGAGATTGCTCCTTTCACCGGACACGGCGTCTACGATGAAGAGCACGAGCACACTTCTTTTATTCAAGGTGCGGGGCACGGCGGCTCTCATCCGCATCTGGCTCATGAGTTCATCCGCGCAATCGTCGAAGAGCGGGAATCTGCCGTGGATGCTAAAACCGCTGCAAACTGGACTATGGCGGGCATATGTGCCCATGAGTCGGCCATGAAGGATGGCAAGAGAATTGAAGTCCCCAAGGTGTGATAGCCTAAGAACTATGGCGATGCTCTGTCTAAGAAATCAAAAATCAAAATGCAAAATGTAAAACTTATCCCTTCGGCACACTCAGGGCAAGCTCTGAGCAGGGTCGAAGGATCAAGGATTTCACCGCGCCTTAGGGGCGATTCCGCAATTTTGATATTTGATTTTAGATATTTGATATTTGATGAAAGGAGAGACCATGAGTAATGGAGCGCTACCAAGCTATCTGAGTATGGCCAAGCCAAATCCGCTGGCCAACCGGGCCCCTTGGTACAAGAACACGGCCCCCACATACGCGGGGATTTTCCTATGGTTCGTGTTCTGGAGCCAAGCCCCAAGCGGTGGCTCTGCTATACCTGGCGGCGTATTGTCGCAGGGGGTTGGGGCGGCCCTTCTCGGCCTGGTCATCGCGGCGCTACTGTGCCACTTCCTTTTCTATTACGTCCCAGGCATGCTCGGTCTGAAAACGGGTCTGCCCCTATACGTTGTCGGCACTTCGACATACGGCACGCAGGGCGGTTTCCTCATGCCGGGCTTCCTGATGGGAGTTCTTCAGTTCGGCTGGCTCGGCGTCAACGCGTACTTCTCTGCCCAAGCCCTATCGCCGCTGGTCGGCGGCAATCCCGCGGCCGTAAAGATCGTGGCGATCGTCTGGGCGGCGCTGGCCGCCTTCGTAGGCCTCAAGGGTATTCAATATGTTGCAAAGGTCGCTACGTTTCTGCCCCTTATACCGCTGGCCATCCTGGTTATCCTGCTGGCAAAGACCCTTGGCGGGATAGGCAGTTTTGATCCGCAGAAGTTCGTTGCGGCAGGTGTGGCCGCGGCACCGGGTCAGAGCGGTGGGCTGAGTTTCTTCGGCGTGATGGCGTTGAGTATGTCGTTCGTAATTGGATTCTTTGCTACCGCTGGCGCTGCCGGTGTGGACTTCGGCACAAACAGCAGGGATCAGAAAGACGTACAAATGGGCGGCATTGTGGGCATCGCCCTGGCCGGCATCGTTTCGGCTGGAGCCGCCATTCTGATCGCCGCAGGCGCTTTTGGCTCTACGAATAACTATGCCATGAACCCGGCTGACACGGGCTTTATGGGCAGTATCATGGGATCGCCGGGGGCCGGAAAGACAATGGGCTTATTGCTGGCGCTCGCTGCATTTCCATCGGCTTGCTTCTCTGCGTTCATCGCCGCAAATAGTTTCAAGACCACTTTGCCGAAGGTTAATCCATTTTTGTCCGTCGGCCTCGGTACTATCGTGAGCATTGTTCTGGCCGTCACCGGATGGGCCGGCAGTGCTGGTGCGGTCTTTACCGTGATCGGAGCGTCTTTCGGACCGATTTGCGGGGCAATGTTGGTGGATTACTTCCTCGCAGGCGGACAATGGGCCGGTCCTCGCAAGGGCTGGAATCTGGCGGGTTGGATTTCGTGGGCTGGCGGTTTCATCGTGGGAATCGCTCCGCTGGTTAAGATCGCCAATATTCCTGCCGCACCGCTTGTTGCTTTTATCGTTGGGGCGGCACTCTACTACGTTCTGGCCAAGGCGGGTCTCCAACCACCTGCCGTCCAGATTACCGGGCGAACAACTTAACGTCGGGTTTTGAAATTCAAAACCCAAAAAGGAAAAATCAAAACATGTCCTGAGCGAAGTCGAAGGATTGAGCAAGGCAGTGAGCCGGCCTGACTTCTCTAATTTTGCATTTTGAACTTTGATTTTCGAATTACTTATGTGCGGTTAGGTCCGTCGCCTCGTTCGACAGGCTCAGAACCTACCCTGAGCTTGCCGAAGGGGCAGACGTACCAGTGACGGCTAAACGGGATAGCGCAGGGATTCGGCATCCCCGAATCCCTGTTGTATTTTTCAAAATGAAACTTATTAGGGGCTGCTTAAAGAGAAGAAAAATATACCAACGTGCGGCTTGACAACGTCTTATAGACAGGATAGGATATTCCAGTTGTTCGGTACGGGTGTATGCGTCTATCGAGAATCAGTAATTGTGCCAATCAGGTAGTTAGTTTTTGAGGTTTGAGCCAAATGATGATGAAAAGTTGCAATTCAATAACAAAGATTTGTGTCCTGGCGTTGTTTGTGGTGTCTCTGTGCTTCGTTGTATCGTGTAAGAAATCCCCGCCGGAAGGTCAGCCTTCTGAGCAACCATCTCAGCCTGTTGCCACACCTCCGCAGACGCCGGAACCACCCAAACCGCCTGTTGAAGCACCCACTGTGAAAGCCCCTGAAACACCTAAGGCTCCCGAAGCGTCAAAGACCGAAATCAGCAGCGACACGACCAGTTCCGAGTTGGTGCCGGTAGACATTAAGCTGCCCAAGCCAATGTTTGTGGGCACGCCCCAGGATACTAAGGTGCCGAACCTCGAAAAACCGCTGGGCAAGCCCCGTCCGCCGTTCTTGGCTCCGCCGGGCACAAAGAACGTGGCTCTGGGAAAGCCGGTCAGCGCCAGCGATGAGGAGCCCATCATCGGCGAAATAGAAATGATCACCGATGGCGACAAGGAAGCTGCGGACGGCAGCTATGTTGAATTGGGGCCGTTCCTGCAACATGTAACAATCGACCTGGGCGGCAAACACGAGATATACGCGATCGTGGTATGGCACTATCATAAACAGCCTTGCGTTTACTTTGATGTGGTGGTACAGGTTGCAGATGACGCTGATTTCATCACGAATGTCAAGACCGTCTTCAACAACGATATTGACAATTCAGCCGGTTTTGGTGTCGGCAAAGATATGCACTATACTGAAACTGCCGAGGGCAAACTTATTGACTGCATGCCCGGCGTGCAAGGCCGGTACGTTCGCCTTTACAGCAACGGTAACACCAGCAATGATCTGAACCACTATATTGAAGTTGACGTTTACGGCAAGCCGGTAGAATGACTTGGTCAGGGCCCCCGCCAAGCGGAAACCTAAAGAAATGTTGCGTCCTGATTTTGGGCGTTACAATCCTTGGGGCCGCACTGCGCCTTCCCAGACTGGCGCAGCGCCCCATGCACGGTGACGAGGCGATTCACGCCGAGAAGTTTGGCCAGTTGCTGGAGCAAAACTTCTATCGTTATGACCCACACGAGTATCATGGCCCGACGCTGAACTACCTGAGTTTGATCCCAGCCTGGCTTAGCTCCGCTAAGAAACTGACCCAGGTGATAGAGTTCACCCTCCGCGTAGTGCCCGTTTTCTTCGGCCTGCTGCTGGTGGTTCTGATTTTGCTCGTATTTGACGGCCTCGGACGTACCTGTGCAGTCTGTGCAGCGGCGCTGACCGCTGTATCACCGGCTATGGTCTTCTACAGCCGGTACTACATTATGGAAATCCTGCTAATCTGTTTCACTTTCGGCGCAATAGCCTCGGGCTACCGCTACGTGCAGAGCAGGAACATTCTCTGGGCGATTCTGACCGGCATATTTCTCGGCTTGATGCACGCCACCAAGGAAACCTGCATCATCGCTTTTGGCTCAATGGCGGTCTCGTGTCTGGCAGTTCGCTTCCTTACGCACGAAGGACGAGGGACAGGAAAAATCAAGGCGCGTCATATTGTTGCGGGCATTGCAGTTGCTGGGGCGGTTTCCGCCCTTTTTTACTCATCATTTTTTGCCCACCCAAAAGGCGTCCCGGATTCTTTTGGCGCTTACGCGACCTATTTCAGCCGGGCCGGCCATAACGGCCTGCACATTCATCCGTGGCACTACTATCTGAAGACGCTGCTATATTTCAGATACGCCACCGGGCCTGCCTGGAGCGAGGCGTTTATTCTTATCTTGGCTGTTGCGGGTGTCGTAGTTGCGGTATCCAAGAAGGCCATACTTGTGGCAAATTCCGGCTTGCTCAAATTTATCGCCTTCTATACGTTGGCGATGACTGTCGTGTATTCAGCCATTCCCTATAAAACTCCGTGGTGCCTGTTGGGGTTTCTACATGGCATGATTTTGCTGGCAGGCGTTGGTGCTGCAGCGATAATAAAAGTGGCGCCAGGCGTTTTGGCTCGTACAGTCGTCACTATACTTCTTATCGCCAGCGGAGCACATCTGGCCTGGCAGGCGTACTTGGCCAATTACGTATATTATGCCGACAGCCGCAATCCTTACGTCTACGCTCATCCGACTACTGAGGTTTTCACCGTGGCGCGGCTATTAGAGGAAATAGCCCGGCTCGCTCCTGGCGGCCATGCCATGCACATCCAGGTTATCTGTCCTGGGCACGACTATTGGCCTTTGCCCTGGTACTTGCGGTCCTTTACCGGAGTCGAATACAGGGACAGCGTTGACCAAAACACTCCGGCCGCGCCGGTCATCATTACCTCACCAGACCTAGAGTCGGCCTTGGCTAAAAAGCTCTATGAACAGACTCCATTCCAGCATCGGCAAATGTATATGTACTTATTTGACAAGCCATACTATGTGTGGCTACGTCCCCAGGTCAAATTGATCGGGCTAATAAGAAAAGACCTGTGGCAGCTCTGGCAGGGCGGCCAGACATAAAGAATTAACCGCAGAGAACGCTGAGAGCGATGAGATTTACCATTATAAACGGAATTTTCTCTGCGAGCTCAGCGGCCTCGGCGGTAAAAGTGCAAGACAAGAACGAATAATGACTGAGCCGAAGCAGGAAACTTGGTTTGCCAGGGGCAACTGGGATTCAATCTCCAGGCTGCACCGCTTTTCGCATCAGGCGATGGCAACGACTTTCGAGATTATCATTCAGCATGACGATGCCCGCTACGCCAAACAGGCGGCAGGACAGGCCTTCGCCGAACTTGACCGGCTGGAAGGTGAACTAAGCCGATTCATCGAAAATAGCGACGTCTCCAGGATTCATAACCTCCCTGCCGGGCGGCCTCTTCTGATTGGACTGGCTGCATTTGAATGCCTGCAACTTGCCACCCGAATTCACGCCGAGACCGACGGCGCTTTCGATATCACCGTTGGATCGCTGCTCGAATGCTGGCTTAACCAAGACAAGACCTTGCGCAATCCTTCCGAGGGCGAGCTGAATCTCGCCCGGCAACGAACCGGCATGAATCTTATAAGACTGAACAAAGCTAAATATACAGTTGAGTTGCTTGCCAGCCCCGTGCAAATTGACCTCGGGGGCATCGGCAAGGGCTACGCTTTGGATGTGATGGCCGAGCTGCTGAGAGAATGGAGTATCGACACTGCCCTGATTCACGGAGGCTTCAGTACGGTACTTGCTCTGGACGCCCCGGCTGGGACGAAAGGTTGGCCCCTGACTTTGAGCAATCCTCTTGATCGCAGGGAGACGCTGGCTCACGTGCACCTGCAACATAGCGCGGTGAGCGGCTCGGGCGTGCAAAAGGGCCAGCATATTATTGACCCGCGCACCGCCAGGCCGGCGCAAGGTAAACGTGCTGCCTGGTCTTGTGTCCCGCACCAATTGCCTGGCGGCGATAAGGCTGGCATTGGTGCTGGTTCACAGCACAATCGCGGCTACAATTGGTGCGGGGCAACTGCCGACATTCTGTCGACCGCTTTTATCGTTATGAGTCCACAGGAGATTGAGCAATATTGCGCGCAGCATCCGCAAGTGCAGGCCATGGTTATACTGAAGGATGCAGAGAAGCAGATAGAAAAGGAAAAAATTTTGCGGTTCGGCCTCTGAAAATAGAATAAATTGCTATTTTATTTGGCATTGAGCTCGGACCGGTGTCGGGCTGCGGCTTTGACGAGCTGCTCTACTGATTCAAAAGGCAGATACATCGCGCGCATAACAAAGCGGTAACACTGTCCCACCTTATATTTCGGCACGAACCACTGGAAGTCCCATGCGGGATTGCCTGTGCCTCCGCCGGAAGGAGATTGGCTGAACCGGACCTCGTCACATTTTCGAAACATCAGCACGAAAGCCATACTACCGCTGACGCCGTAGTACCACGGCTCGCTATAACGATAGTCTGAGAAATTAAAAATCAACGTAATAGGAAAATCCGCATCGTGAGCAAACTCGCGATTATCACTAGTGGCCAGATGAGTTGAGTATTTGCCGTGTGCAGGCGTGACACTCTGAATCCAGCGTGGCAGGACCTCTTTCGCATCCGCTGGATGTCCCAAAAAGTTAATATCGAGCGATTCGGGCTGATGAATATAGCTGGCAAAGAACAAGCCGATATAGCCATTCTTGAATGTCCGTTTGTGTGGAACACACTCTAAGGTCATCTCAATTACGCCATCATCCAGTAGCTTGTACCGTAGCCAGCTTTCAAGCTGCCAGTACGGTGTTGGTGCCTGGTGAAGCTCAACTGTATGCTCATCAACTCGGCGTATCTCCATAGGCACCCGCCGGGGTTCAAAAAGAATGTCTCTGGGCCGGGTAGTGCCGTCGTGAATGAACTCAAAGTTTAGGCCCGCATAAAGTGGCACAAATAGGTTCTCGCTACGCCTGATATGCTTTAGCGATGCTATGCCGCTATAACCACCACGATGCCCTGGCAATACATCGTCATCAACCGGCTCATTGTTTACGATGACCGCCTCCACATCGCCGCGCCGCAGAACCGCATAGGGTCTGTCCGGTTTGCTGTAGCTGCTATCTTCTTGTATTGACTCTATTCGTTCCAACCGCTCAAAGGCACACCCCCGAAGAAATAACACGCTGAAGATAACACAATTCAAAATACTTCTCATATTCCGTCAGTCCTTTTGCTCTTTAAAGATAATCGTTTACTTTTTTGCAGAATATGCCGGAACTAACAACTCAGAACCCCTCTCATTTTTCAGACAAAGCCCTTTTGATAGCTCTCAGTTCAGAAAGAACCGGCCACGGGACGCGGGTCAGTGACAATCGACTGTCCGGGTCGCAGGTCCATTCGATGGGGAATTCCTTTATTCGGTAACCTTTTTTCTCGGCCCGCAGGATGACTTCGACGTCGAACATGAAACCGTCACTTATGCACTGTCGGTATAAGGTTCTTGCGACGTCCCCTTTATAGATTTTGAAGCCGCACTGCGTATCGCTGAGCTGTGCAGGGATCCGCAGAAGTCTTCTCGTTAGCCACCTGAAGAGCCTGGAAGAAAGGCGGCGGCGCCACGGCTGGTCCTGGAGAATGTCACTTTGCAACAGCCTCCGCGAGCCGTGCGCTATGTCGCAGCTACCGTCTTTTAGCATTTCTAAGCCCAGCAAAGCGTTGCCGTAAGGTACGCACAAGCCGCTGTCGGCAAACATGACATATTTGCCGCTCGTCTCCAATATGCCGGTGCGGACGGCGTAGCCTTTGCCGCGATGTTCTTCACAGCGGACGACGTTAAGTGTCACCGCGGGCGGGACCTTGACCTTCTTGGCAACTTCATGGGTGCAGTCAGTGCTGCCGTCGTCGACAACTACGATTTCCGCCCGCAGCTTATTGGCCTGGGAAAACTCCGCTGCTGCGGTGATGTCGCGAGCGATTTTTGTGCTTTCGTTGTACGCCGGTATAACAATCGATAAATCCATACGCGCGGCTTCTCAATTATGGAAGCGAACTGCAAGAGTCGCCCTATTATAATCAAGCGGCAGGAAAAGGCAACAAGCCCGCGGCTGAATCCGCTCTTTGTGCATGAAGTTGCCGGCTTCGGTAGAAAAAACACAAAATGCAGGTGGTCGCACCGCACTATGGCACTGCGCTTCTATGGTACGTCTGGCTTATCTGCCGTTCGAAACACAGCCTGTCATCAGAAGTTGCATGGATTGAATCTGTACAGCCTGCGCTGGGCCAGCGCTTCCTCCAGCCATTCTACTATTGCTGGTCTATACTCATAGTCATCCAAGCTGCGTAAATTACTGGGGTCCAAAGGCCCAGCGCCCCCTAAGATTCTTCCAAAAGAGGTGCTCTCGACGGCATAAATCTTGCCGTTCTCGTGCTGCCAGAATCCTTTTACCGTGGTCATAATTTTGCTCTTTTCGGACTTGTTTGCTGTTGTTAGTCGCAACGTGTTCATAGCCGTAAACACGTGCAGTATGATATGTCCCGTCCACCCCTGAAAGGCACAGCCCGACGTGCGGGCATTCTCCCTTCTAACCTTCCGGAAACAGGCTGCGTAAGCAGCTTCGATTCGATGGTTAACACCGGCGCCTGGAAAGCTGATACATAGCGCATCCCATAATATTTTACAAATGAACTTAGCATTTTCCAAGAGCTTCACGCACAATTAAGTGCCCGGCCAAGCTGTCATAGTAGACGCAATAGGACGGAAGCCCCTGGCACAAAGGGCCTTGTATCTTCGGGCGAAAACCGAATAGTGCCTCGGCTACCACGCAATTTGCTTGACATTTTCGGCCTGATTCTCTAAGCTATTCTCATAAAAGGAGGAGCAAAAATGAAGCTCGGTCAGGCAACGGCTACCTTCTT
>CAZPJZ010000014.1:0-15011 GCA_964586995.1 uncultured Pirellulales bacterium
ACGGATACTACCTTAAAGAACTAACATTTTGGTCTGACCAACCGGGAGTACCTCAACCAGGATATCCGTGCTTTGACTACCGTCCTTTATGTACTTATCGTAGATGCACGGCTTCATGTGAAATCTGAGGGAATTACGTATCCTGTCAACAACTTGTAAATACTCGTCCAGTTTCCAGTTGGACAGCCATCCTCTGTATTCTGAGATGTGGTGCTTTAAGCCTTCCGAAAGGTTCATTTCCAAGAGAGCAGGCGCAAGGTGAATACTGAACTCCTTAGTCGATTCTTTGTAGATGCTTACCAGTATGAAGTATAGTTCCATGCGATTTCTGTATTCGAATATCTTATTTTCCTCCTTTGGCATCAAGACAAGCATGCGCATCCAAAACTCCAGAGAATTGGTGATTCGGAGAATCTGAAAGAGTACAACAGTCTCCTTCCTGGACATCCGCGACAGCGACTCGCCTTTTATGTATACGCCGGTGCTTTTCATTTAGGAGTGCAAGGTGCCTAATAACATGCCGCGTTTTCCTTTCCTGCCCGCAGAACGCGCCTTTCTCGAAAAGGCTATACGAAATAGAATATACCGAGAAATAGCAGAGTATCAAGTCCGATTTTCAGATTTTGGACATGAAAATGGTGCGAAGTATCGCGGCCTACGTGCTCCGTGCTGCCGAACGGCGGTTGTATTAGGGACCGTCATCTATTTTGTTCGTCGAAGCCGACGGGCTTGCGTCTGGGAACATTGTCTCCACAGAGGATCGTCCTTCAGCGCCTGCTGCACTCGCTGCTCCATCTGTTCTGCGCTGAGGCCAGCATAGGCACGGGAGAGCTCCTCACGTCGCTTTCGCATGAAAGCCACTGCGTCAAACGTCTTCTTCTTCATATAACACCTCTTTAGGCGTACATATCTCAATCAAGCCATATCCTTATTCAAGGTTCACTGCGTTGAACAACCTTATTCTACCCAGGTTGACAATGTGCTTGAAGTTCCAGCTTACAAGCACATCCACACCGCTCACCGTGGCCACGGCCACATGAAGCGCATCGGCCAGAGAACCGGGTCCCACCACGCCGTGGGCCAGATAGGCATCTGCCAGCTCCTTGGCCTCTGCACTGAGCCGGACCTGGATCTGATGCGAAGCAGGCGTATCCTCAAGATGCCTGCGGACACCTGGCGGCGCAGCGTCGATCTCCTGGAGGGTCAGGTCCGAGATGACCAGTATGTACTCGCCTGTCCGGAACTTGGCCCAAAGCCGACGCGTTACGGCGGAGAATTCCTCGTCCTCGCAACCGCCAATCACCGATGTGTCCGCATAGATGTGCAGCTTCTTCACGCCATTATCCCTCGAACTGGCTCACCCTGAATTCCGGCGCTGTAACACCCAGCTTGCCAGCCACAGATCATCAACCACGGCTTTTCTGCATCTCACAGGGCACGACAATCTCAGGGCCCACACAACTATTGTAGGGACAAGCCGGCGGAAATGCAAGCGGGAATCTCGGCAAGCGCGGCCGAGACGGGTTCGCCGCAAAGGACGCGCAGTGACGGAGGGGACAACGCGTAAGTGCTTCTTTGGTATGGGATTAGGTCTCACACGGAGCCGCAAGCATCAGGAAGTTCAGAATGCGTCGGGGTTTGCCTTGCTCTTTGTGGCTTCGTGGCTTCGTTTGAGTCAATTGGGGTTTCCGCCGCAGCTCGACTGAGCCCGCCGAACTCAAGCCGGGCTGGGTCCACCCGCGCTGATCAGCGTGCAACAAAACTAATACACTGCGAAATTTCACTTGACATTGAACCGGCCGTGATGTATAATATATATCTAACGAATAGTCTGAGACTATAGAGGATAACAGGGCAACGGGGAATCAGGATGCGACAAACAGAAGCTTGTCCTGAGCGCAGTCGAAGGAACGGAGAACAGATGACGGAAGGCAGAAACACGTGAGCAGGGCAGGTAAATGAGTGCATGAGAAGATGGGCAAATGAGAAACCGCATAAACGCATTCACGCATTTACGCATCTACGCATCCTCTCCATGGTCTTTGCGGTCTCTGCGGTTAATCATTTGTTCGACAATTGTCGAGTATCCTCTACAAATCGGCCCCTCTTTGTTCAAAACAAAGCCAATTTGCCGGCGGTGCGAAATTCGGATAAGCTCAGTTTTGACAAGGGATTGTGAAGAAAATCCATGCTTTGCGAGCCAATCAAAACAAAGCCAAACAAACCCAATTTCAAACCAGACTCGGAGTTGCCGTTGTTTCCGCCATATGAATGATTCTGTCTGCTATTGTGGTCTTGCTCGCGCTACCAATTTTAACCCAGCGAGAATCTGGCGTTTTTATCAGAACGGTGGCCATGGTGGCTCCAATCGCGGTGGGGCCGCCGACCTGGGAACATGGCGGAACTGTAGTACAGACTTTGACTGTAAAATGCCACGAACAGGCCTACAGATGCAAAACAGCCTCACAACTGACGAACTTCGGTTAAAGGCAACTTCACAAGCATTGTTTATTCTGCAAACCGAAGAAAGATTTTGAAGAATTGCGTTTGGAGTGAAAGTATGTACAATCTCATTGTTGTTAGAATGTTTTAGGTTGTAAGGGCGTAAATCCAAGGAGGTAAATCATGGAGACGGGACGGTTCAGATTTGGGAATCTGCTGGTAGGTCTGGTTTGTCTTGCGCTCTGTCTGCAGGTGGTGGCGGGGGAATCGGGCAGTGTGGTGCCAAATGGCTCGTTTGAAGAGGCGGCCAACAACAGACCCACCGGCTGGCAACGGCAGACATACGGTGGAACAGGCCAATTCGACTACATCGAGGGCGGGCGAACAGGCAACCGGGCCGTTTGCCTCTCCTCTGAAAACGGCGCCGATCTCGGCTGGCTGGCCACGGTGCCGATCAAGCCGCGTTCGCAGTACAGGTTGTCCGGCTGGATCAAAACGGAAAACGTTGCGGCGGGCACCGGCAAGGGAGCATTACTGAATTTGCACAACATCCAGCCGCTCCAGACTCCCGCCGTGACCGGAACAAAGGACTGGACCCGTGTGGAGGTGGCGTTCGATTCGGGTCAGCGCGCAGCCGTGGAGATTAACTGCCTGCTTGGCGGCTGGGGATTAGCCACGGGAAAGGCCTGGTATGACGACGTGAAGCTTGAGTTGCTCTCCACCAAAACGACGGACCCGGCCACAAAAATCGACGCGAGTCAGACCAAAGAGCCGATCTCCAAGTACATTTACGGCCAGTTTATCGAGCATCTGGGCCGCTGCATCTACGGCGGCATCTGGGCCGAAATGCTCGAAGACCGCAAGTTCTATTTCCCCATTACGGCGAATTACGACCCTTACCGCCGCATCCGGGGCGTCCCCCGGGATAATCCGTATGCGATAGTCGCCGCTTCGCCCTGGCAAATCATCGGCCCGCCCGACTCGGTGACTATGGTTAAGGAAGACTCATTCGTCGGCGAGCACACGCCTTTGATTCAGCCCGGCGGCGGCATCCGACAGCTCGACCTGGGGCTGGTTCGTGACAAACAATACGTCGGCTACATCTACCTCAAAGCCCAACAGCAGCGGGCCAATGTGACGGTGTCACTGGTTTGGGGGAACAACCCGCAAGATCAAGATTCCGCTCAGTTTCTGGCTGCGGCGAACAAGTACGTCAAGCACCCATTCAAATTCACCGCCGGCGCCGACACTTCGAGCGGCAAGCTGGAGATCAAAGTCGCCGATAGAGCATGCTTTGTCGGCACGGTCTCGCTGATGCCGGCTGACAACATCGAGGGGATGCGGGCCGATACGCTGGCCGTGCTGAAGGATCTCGACGCTTCGATGTATCGCTGGCCCGGCGGAAACTTCGTCAGCGGCTACGACTGGCGCGACGGCATCGGCGACCGCGACAAACGCCCTCCCCGTACCAACCCAGCCTGGACCGGCGTGGAGCACAACGACTTCGGCATTAACGAGTTTGTTCACTTCTGCCGTCTGGTTGGTGCCGAGCCGCTGGTGACCGTCAATACAGGTTTTGGCGATGCCTATTCGGCGGCTGCCGAATTGGAATACGCCAACGGCTCAACCGATACGCTGATGGGAGCCTTGCGGGCCAAAAACGGCGACCCGGAACCCTTCAATGTTCGCTACTGGTGTATCGGCAACGAAATGTTCGGCAACTGGCAGCTCGGTCACATGAGCCTCGAGCATTATGTCCGCAAGCACAATTGGGTGGTGGACAAGATGCGCGAGGTTGATCCGGACATCGTTCCAATTGCTTCGGGCAATGCCGGCTCGTGGAGCGAAGGACTGCTGCGCAGTTGTGCCAATCACATCGACCTGATCGCGGAGCATTTCTACTGCCAGGAAAGACGCGACCTGATCGAACACACGTCCCAAATCGCCGACAATATCAAACGAAAGGTGGAATTCCATCAGCAGCTCCGTCAAAAACTGGATTCGCTGAAAGGAAAAGACATCCGAATCGCCATGACCGAATGGAATTACTGGTATGGTCCCCATCTGTTCGGCGAGCTGGGAACGCGGTATTTCCACAAAGACGGTCTGGGAATTGCCAGAGGTCTACACGAGTACTTTCGCCATTCGGACATGATTTTCTTAGCCAATTACGCCCAGACGGTCAACGTCATCGGTTGCGTCAAGGCCAGTAAGACCGCCGCGGCTCTTGAGACGACCGGGCTGGTCTTGAAGCTCTACCGCCATCACTTCGGCACGGTGCCGGTCACCATCTCCGGTGACGCATATCCGCTGGACGTATCGGCGGCTTGGACCGCCGACCGCAAGGCCCTGACGATTGCCGTCGTCAATCCTACAGAGCAGAAACAGCAGCTACCGGTGCAGTTGGAAGGCACACAACTGGCGGGCGAGGGACGCTTGTGGATGATCGCTCACTCCGACCCCATGGCCTACAACGAGCCCGGCAAAGAGCCCCAGGTTGTGATTCAGGAAAAGGAAGTGTCGAATATTACCGACAGGCTGGCTGTGCCGCCCCTTAGCATCAGTCTATACAAATTGCCGGTTCGCTGAGCGCGTCCGATGAGATTTATGCGATACGAGGAAGGGAGTGGCTATTGCGGCAGATGTCTCAGACAGGTGCCGGTTTACCGACCGAGGGTCAATCACGTGCCGCATCTGATTTTGACCCTGCTTACCGGTGTCTGGGCTATCTTCTGGATTCGCGATGCCAGGAGAGTGTACCCGTGGAAGTGCCTGGACTGCGGCGCAACGGTGTATAAAATCATGAAGTAGCGAAAGGACTATTTGTAACGAGGAGAACGTGGAAATCATGGAATGCAAGACGCAGCAGAACCTTAAGAACTGCAATTGCTCATATCCCGGCTGTGACAAAAAGGGGACGTGCTGTGATTGTTTACGGTATCATTTGTCGATGAAACAGTTGCCCGGCTGCTGTTTCCCCGACGACGTCGAGAAGACGTACGACCGCAGCTTCAGGGCCTTCGCCAAGGCCTGGAGGCTGTAGGCACCTAAGATGAAGGCGCGGAAAGTAAACCCCGCAATGAATTGCGGGGCTAAATACTACTCAAGCAGGCCCATCATCATCAGCGTTGCCTGCTGATATAGATTCAGCACTTCGCGCAGCTCCTGCTGGGCCTGTGCCCACCGCTTCCTTGCCTGTGCGCGGGCGTGGCGCAAGACATCGAGCTTTTGCCTGATCGCCTCCGGCGTAGCATCGCTGCCCTGCAATAGCATCTGAAGCTCGCTGCAGATTTTGTCGACCTGGGTCGGCTCGCGACCGATAGGGCGCCAGGTGGAAGAACTCTGTCCAGGTGTACCTTCCGGACCTCCGCCGCCTTCAAAATGAAAGCCTCCAGCGAACCCACCGAAAGCTCCGCCACCAGCTTGCCCTTGTGGCGACCCAAACTGAGTTGTGAAGCCGCCGCTGGAAAAGGGCATCCCGATTCCGCCGAAGGCTTCGTCCCGGCAAGCCCGCACCTTCTCTAACTTGGGCTCAATCATCCTCCATTGGCGCTCGTCTACCTGCAGAGCCTGCTTCATCGCCTCAGCCTCGCGCTGCTTGGCCTCTCTCATGAAGCGCTCGAATCTCTCCTGCGGGTCCATATCGCGCATGCGCTCGAACTCACGACCCCGGCGCGCCGAGGCCGTTGCACCAAACCTGGTGGTCTGGGACAGCAACAACTCCCCAAGCACTGCGACTAAGAAACAACATGCCAATCCAAGTGCCATTCTACGCCTTGCCATGGTCAGCTCCTTTCGTCAAACAATTAGTACGTTAGTGTCTTCACCTGCTGCTGAAATTGCTCGAAATCCAGATCGCCCTTTGCGAAGGCATCGACATCGGCTTTTTTCACGCGCATGGTCAGGGAGACGGACGAGGCTGGTAACATTCCAGCAACGCCTCCCATGCCGCCGTAGCCGAAACCGTGGCCACCAACACCGCCGGATACAAAGCCGCCATAACCTCCGTAGCCTCCCCCGCCGTAGACTCCGTAACCGCCACCCATGCCGCCGTACACGCCGCCGCCGCCCGCCCGGCTCGTGGCGCCCATAGTTGTTCCTGTCAGACCCATCATGCCGCCCCCGCCGGTCCAGCCGCCCGCTCCAATCACGCTAAGAATGACCCACTCGTCGGCTTTCAAGTTGCGAATGTTGGATGCGTGTCTAAGCAATCTTATCAAGTCTTGTTTCAACTCTTCGAGTGCCCGACTGCCTTCTTGGCGTCCGGGAAGTTGGCTGCCTGCAGTCGGATCCTGCGCTGAGAATATCTCCTGCTGCGCCCGCTGCCAGATCGGATCGACCTGTTCTTTGGTTGTCTCGGGCGGAGGCTCTTGCGCTTCGGGCGGAAACACCAGCGGAAAGTCCACTTCCATGAAGAAGAACACTCCGTAGTCCTGAACATAAATCCCCTGCAACGTTCGACCGTCCCTGTCAAAGAAGCTGCCATAATCGAGGAATACTCCTTGAATCATGCGGGGCTTTTGAAGCTCTTTTTCCAGGATATATAACATCACCTGCATATCTGCGCCGGTGGCCTCAAGCTCCTCCGGCTTTACTTCCGCCGTGGGGACCATCAGAACTCTGCCCCTATCGGTACGGCCAGTTGCCCGCCCATATCGTAGAGCAAGCCTTTGGAGTTGGGGCGCGTAGTTCTGATTAACCATATCGCTTTTAACTTTGGTGTACGTCAGGGAGGGCGGCTGAAAGTTGTACCCTTGCTTTATAGGCCTGACCACTCCGGCCCACCCGTAATCAACGGTGGCTTGGTAAGTACCGTCGCTTGCGGTCATAGTGTCGCCGGGCAGACCTTGCATTACGACGTCAGGTGCGCCAACTGACCCTGAAATCCTAAAGGTCATCACGCTCGCACCATAATTCTCATCTGTATAGTCTGCCCTAACAGCATCGTATGTCCTTGCTGGTGGGTCAAACGTGTAACCTTCCTTTGCCGGAGTAGCTCTGCCCTTCCAGCCGGCCGGAACGCGAACACTGTAATGGCCGTTTTGGTCGCTAATAGGATTGTTCGGCAGACCCTTCGTTGTCACGCCAGCCACTCCCGTGCTGCCGGAAATCGTAAAAGTTTCCGCCCGCTGCATGGCAAAACATGTCACTGCCGGGCCGAGGGCCAGGAACATCAGGACTATTCTGAAAGAAGATTTCATTCTTTTGCTCCTTTCATTTTATTGATTTTTGTTGTTCCAAAGTTTTATCGACCGGCACCAGGGTGGTTCCGGCTAAACGTGGACAAAAGCTAATTCTGCCTTGCCGGCTGCAGCTCACTGGCGCGGGCAACCAATGTCTGCAAACCGTTTCTAAGCTGGGTTTTGTCCTGCAATCGATTTAACTCTACTTGCTCCAGTGCCGCTGCGATCCGCTGGCGATCCTGCACTCGGGCAGCCTCGATTAGCCGAACCAGCTCTACTAAGCGTTGATCTGTAAGGTCTCTGGAAGCGGTTAACGTCCGGGCGGCAAATTCGGTCAAGTCGCGGCGAACCTGCCGATAAACTTCTTCTCTGAGTTGAGCATGTCGAACCTCTAAGGTTGATTCCCATTGCTGGTTCACTTGCTTGATCAGGTCGGCACGCAGTTGTTCCACATCCACCGGTTGCGGTGTGGACAGGCGGCCGGTGAGAAATCCGGCGCAGATTAGCAGCACTGCCGCGGCTGCAAATTTTGTAATTGGGCTTGGGCCTTTGATCTTGTAAGTCCTAGTTGCCGTGCCCCACGAAATACCAATCCGCGTTCGATTTATGGCACGATCAATGGCCTCGGCGTTTGGCTCGATCTGCGAGAGCAGTCTCAGACGACGCAGCACCTCGTTTTCATCAGTTTTTGACATCTTGTGTCTCCTTTTTGGAAGATGGCGATTGATTCGGTCCCAGTAAGTGACGAAGCTGGCTGAGGGCTCTGGAACACATCGCCCGGACGTGGTGTTCCGTTTTGCCCAGCTTTTCGGCGATGTGATCGTAGGATTCCTGCTGGATGTATCGCATGACCAGGGCCTGGCGAGACGCCCCCCGCAGCCGCTCTATGGCATTGAGCGTTTGCTGTAGCTCTTCCATGTGCATCAGCTCGCGCAACGTTGGATTCTCGCCTGACGTGGGCTCGCGAATTTGCTCCAGCGGCAGAGCGGCCCTTTTCTGTTTTCGCCGCCAGTCAAAAGCCAGATTTACGGCCGCTCGATGGGCGTAAGCGTTCCTGTCCTGGATTTTACTCCACCCTCTGGAATTATTGAGCCGTATGAACAACTCCTGCATGAGTTCCTCGGCCACATCCTCGCGCAGCGTCAACCTGGTCAAAAGCGCATAAAGACTTGCTCCGGACCTGTCCAACAGTTCGAGGAGTTCTTTCTGTCGATTCTCCAACGAAACCCTTTCGGCTTCTGTTCCGGACTCCGCTATTATAGACGCCAAAGCGCGCCACTGCGCAACAGCCTTGCTGAACAAATTTCTGCGGGCCCACTGTGGTAGATAACTCAGACTGACCGATTTCGCGGTAGGACACTGCCATAAGTGAGTTTCTACCAGTGACATATCGCACTTTGTCATTCGTGCGCACACGGGAATCCACTGAAGCGATATGTTAATAGATTCCTGCTTTCGCAGGAATGACACGATGAATCGGTTAGTCCGAGTAAATGAAAAAGGCCGAGGTGAACAAACTCGGCCTTGGTGATCAACGATGTGATTCCTCCACTCTGTTCAGGACGGCGACTGAGCGGAACGCAGCGGAGCAAAGGATCTGACCTGCATAAGAAACTTGTCATCCATAGCCCGGATCCTTCGCGTCGCTCAGGATGGCCTCAGGGAACTTGCTTCGGCAAATTCTCCGGCGTAACGTCCTTGACGCTAAGATCGCCGTAAATAATACGGTAGTTTTTTGAGCCTTTTGGGCGATACCAGAAGATGGACGTAGCAGCATCGCCGAATTTTACGTCCTTGCCGGCATAGTGCCAATCGCTATCGGCAGGCAGCGATTCGACGAATGGAAACCCATGGGTCATGTCAATAATTATCTGCTGCAATTGCGTTATGTCTTCGATAGTCGGTTCAATACCCTTTTGCTTCATTTTTTCCTGCTGGTATTTCATAAATTCATTGACCGCGCTTCTATCCATCTTCGATGGGAATCTGCCGTCCATGTGTTCGGCCCAGATTCGGAATGATTCGATGAAGTCTTTCTCCGTCGGCTCGGACAAATTCCGCTGGAGCGTCTTCACACTATACCCTTCCGGTATATCCAGGCTGAAGAGCTTTTCGTCCAGTTCCACGTCAAAAGCGATGTTACTCATAGTAATAGTCATGGGGTCTTCGAAAACTTCTATTTGCACCGGCATTTTTGTTTCCGCGTTTGCCCAGACGGTAGCATCCAGGCCTGGTTTTCGGACATGGTATCCGATGGCTGATTGACCTTCGACTTGCTGTCGACCCAAAAACTCCGCGGATTCATCGTTGAGCGGCTGAGCCTTGAGAATGCGATTTC
Organism: uncultured Pirellulales bacterium; assembly: GCA_964586995.1. GTDB lineage: Bacteria > Planctomycetota > Phycisphaerae > Sedimentisphaerales > Anaerobacaceae > JAFNGF01. The sequence goes on from CAZPJZ010000014.1 coordinate 9,964, forward strand.
TGATTTCCTGGAAGAAGTTAAGGCTGCCGGGATCCTCGGGGACATTTGTCAGTTCCAGGACGACTGCCTGTTTCAGTTGCGGTATTAAGGTGAGGAACTTACCCTTTTCAAGATCGACTATAACGATTCCACCTCCCGGCTGGTTGTGGCGCATTCGACCCGGCTCCATAAACATGCCGTCAAACTCTTGAGCGGGCACGCCCTCGCCGTTGAGCCGTATCTTAAACGTTGCGGTTCGAGACGTAAGAAAAGGCTCAACCGCTTCAGCAAGGGTCACAGTTGCCCCCAACGGGTTAATGAAGTGCAGCCCAAGAAAAACCGCTACGATTATCGCCGCAGCAGCGGCCAGTTTTGTTATTTTGCTGTTCATGACAGTTCTCCAAATCTTGGCCTGTGTATCAGGCGATTCTATCATTTGAGGTTTAGCCGATGCCGCTGAAATGGCATCATGGACTCGCCTATCCAGATGGGCACTGGCTTTTAGTCGCAATTTCTTGATCTGTCTGTGTATAGTATCTACCGGTATCATTTCTCGACCTCGTTATTCAATAGTGACAGTAGTTTATCCATTGCGTAGCGATAGCGGCCCTGCGCAGTATGGATGGACACATTCTGTTGTGCAGCAATTGCTGTAAATTTCATGTTACAGTAGGCTCGAAGGACCACAGCTTCTCGTTGTTCATAAGGCAGTTGCTCTAAGGCCCACGTCAATCGCCCAAACTCCTCACCGAACATGGCTTTTGTTGCCGGATTGTTTGCCTCGGATGCAGGTGGATCGATATCTTTTATGTCAACGTGGCGGCGTATGTGTCCGGCCTTGTTTCGATTGCGTGCACCATTCGCCACACAAATTGACAGGTATCCCTTTAGGCTGCCGGTCAGTCGAAACTTGTCTGCGGACGCAATAAAGCCGACGAATACATCGTGAACCACATCCTCGGCAGAACTCACGTCGGTCAACAGAGCTGCCGCCAATGTTACCAAATCATCTTTGTACTTTTCATAGATGCATCGCAGCACACCTGTGTCGCCGCGATTGAACTTCCATATAAGCAGCTTGTCTTGGAGCATCAAAAATCACTTTCCGGAAAGACACAACAATCGATTGTCACTTATATAACAACTGGGCTTAGTGTTTTAGTATAAGAGGAATGGACTTCGTTTGCAGCAATCTTATCGAATGGACGGCCGGTTCCAGCCTGCAGAGCGCATAGAAAAGGCCGAGTTGAATGCTCGGCCTGTATTACAAAGTATGTCAGAACGCCAAGGGTTGTTCTTCTAATGGCCTTGCAGGACTATTTCTCCTTGAGTACAGATTCGGACATTGCTTTTACTTCATCGGCACTGAGGCCATAATTATAGACGCGGACATCATCGATCAGGCCATTCCAGAAGCGCTGTGGTTTCTCAGCATTCTCGCCAATAAGGACCGGGTGGTCGCTGATCTTAATGGACCCTTTGACCTGGGCTGAGACGTCCAGGCTGCCGTCCACATACAGACAGAGCTGGGAGCCGTCGTACGTTCCGACGGCGTGATGCCACTGACCGTCGTTGACGTTTGCCTTGCCGTAGATGCCGCCCCACCTGTTGTTGGGGACGACCAAACCTGTGCCGGCGAATTCAAGTGTGCCCTTGTCCCAGTTCCTTTGCAGTCTCCAGGAGCTATCGCCCTTGCTAATGATGGTCTGCCATTCTTTATCGAACGCATCGACCTTTATCCAGGCTGCGACAGTAATTTGATTTGTGATGTCGAACTTCGCGTCTGTGCCCATGTTCACGTAGTCGCCGTCTCCATCGAAAGCAAGTGCGCCGCCGACTATTCCATCGACCCACGTTGGATCTCCCGCCAGCGCACCGGCCAGGCCGTTGCCGCTGGACTCAGCCGCCGTGCCGCCAGAGCCGTCGTCAAGTTTCCACCAGGCGACCAACCCGCCGGTGTTGAAACTCCAGACGTCACCGGTGACAACTGGACCGTCGGGCTGAACCTCATCAACCCGCCAGTAATATGTAGTGCCTCTTTCTAAGGCCGGCAATTCAACGATGCACACATCCGATACCTCGGCCAGCAGCGGTAACTGGTCCGGGTTGGTGCCGAAGTACACCTTGTGCCCGGTAGCATAGGCGCCGGGTATCCAGGTCAGCTTGATTCCGGTCAGTGGTGTGCCAACGGTCCCATCGGCCGGCTGGGGCTTGATGGCTTTAGGTTTCGTGTTAAGAGGCGCTGCTTCGAGCTTGGCCAGCTCCTCGGCGGTAGCTTCTCCGACGCTCAAGTCGCCGAAGATCACCTTATAGGTGTTGTCAGCTATCTTCCATCGCATCAGCACCGCGTGGGGAAACTCGGCGGTGACTTTGTCGCCGTGGTAAGCCGGGTCATTGCCGTCCTGCACCATTGAAGCATAGGTCATACCTATTGTCTGGAGCTTGATGATCTTTCCCATTTCTTGTTCGTTTGGCTCGCCGGAGGACGGCTGACCGGCGAGGTTGACTCGCAGCGCCTCGACGAATTCCCTCACTACCGTCATTCCCGTCAAGCTGCTGGGATACGTGCCGTCTGCAAACTGGGCAAAGAACTTCAGGACCTCGACAATTTCCTCTGCATTTTTGCCCCCGCCGCCGAACTGCGTTTCCGCCAACAGTTTGTAGTCGTCCGGTATGTTGGGCTCAAGCTCGGCAGTGTCGATTGGGACATCCCACTCGAAGTTGTCCATGACCATGTCCATTACTACTTCGCCGTTCTTCGCCGAACCCTTCAAAGTCATCAGCACAGGCAGGTCGGTCTCGACATTGCACCAAAGCTGGGCGGTGAACTCGTCAAACATACCGCCGCCTTGCATGGACATGTTGGGGTCGGTTACTTCGATGCCCTCAACCACGATGCCGTCGATTGTGTCACGTCCAAGTGGGGTATATTTGTACTTCATCATCTCTTTGAGCATCGTCCTGGGGTCGCCGTTTTCTTTCTCCATCTTGGCCAGGAGCTCTCCGGTGAGTTTCATTTTGATGTATTTCTTCTCTTGTGGGATCACCGTGATGATGGTGCCCTGGTCGGGACCTTCCCCGAAAAGGACATAACTATTGGTCTTAATTTCCTTATTTTCGACGTAAGTGCGGGCGTCGATGCGAAAACCGACGTCGTACGCCATTTTAGCGGTCATTTCAATATCAATGGATTGTGCTTCGGGCAGGCCCGGCAGGCCCTTCATCGTGGCCGTCATGCGATACATGACGGTACCGATTTTCTCAACGTGCTCGACCAGTTCGCCCCAGGCGACACCGTGTTTGCCGTTGCCGATGATGTTCAGTCCAATGAGCACCGCTATAATTATCGCCGCCGCAGCGGCTAATTTTGTAATCTGACTTTTCATAATGAGCTCCAAAACGAAATGCCGGCGTGGCTGCCTTGACTGCAAAAGATTTCTGCTGAAATCTCTTGACGCCTGCTCTGCGATCTGGTGCACATCAGCCGGCACTTCTTCTTTGGCTAACATATTCAGGATTTCTACAATCTTTTCGTCGTTCATAGGTCCGACCCTATTATGTTAAAGTCGCCAACCTGCTTTTCAGAGTTGCCAACGCCTTTGATACGTGTGACCTTGCACCGGCCTCAGTGCAAGATAATGTCCCGGCAATGACCTGGTAATCCTGCTGCTGGAAGTACCGCATCACGATTGCTTTGGCCTGCTTGGCCGGGAGCCGGCAGATTTCTCGCCTGACGATCGTGGCCAGCTCGTCTCTATCGAGCTTCTCATCCGGGCTATTCTCAGGGCTGGCGTCGTTCCGGGTCATTTCTCCATTCCTGCCGATCCGGTTTCGCCAAGCCTTGGAGTTGGCAGAAAGGGCGATTTTGTAGATGTATGCTCCTGCCTTTTTGCCGTTTAGCTTGCTGACGTGCTGCCACATTCCCAACAGAGCATATTGCATGGCTTCGGTGAACAGCTCCCGATCACCCGTCAGCTTCCACAGAACCGATGCCAGGAATCTGGTATACTTGACTCTGGCCCGTTCAAAAACCTCTGCTTGCTTGGATAGCTCCATTGCCTATGCTCTAATACCCCGTTTTCCTTCCTAATAGTCTGCCGATAAGCACGAACATGTTCAGCTTCTACATAATAATAACCACCGAACCGTGAGCGTGTGTAAAAACTTCTCAAAAAAAGCATGAACGCAACCAGGACCTGCCTGAATCACATCAGAAACGCCCTGCTACGACTCAAGGGCCTATATCCCTGGAGCGCTCGGGGCACTTGGCCTGCCGGTCTTACGCATAACATAAAGCCCGAAGGCTGCCGAAAACGCGTACCCCAAAGGCGCAAGGCTGAGGGTGAAATGGGTGCCGAAGAGCTCGGTTGCGGGCACCAGGCCCATGAATACGAGATTGGCCAACGCCCATGTGCCCCCTACAATCAGGGCCATCCGCCAGCCAAGGGTCGGCCCTTTGGCGTACCGCGCCAGCGTAATCATCAATATGTAAGCTGAAATGGAGCAGAAGCCTGCACCAAATAATAACCATAGGGCCGGTCTATTCTCTATCAGCACCAGGTAAAGTACAAGGAAAGGAATGGTGAACAAAAACGCGGCAATCGTACAGGGCATTTCCCCTTTTTTGTGAGCGATGGTGCCCCATACAAATGAACCGACAGCCCCTCCCAATCCGAACATTGTCACTGAATAGCCGCCGAAGGTAAGCTTAAAACCGAGTTCGTTAAGTCGAGTCGGCAAGAGTAGTACAACAATCGTTGTCGAAACAGCCGCGGGAATAGCCATAAGCACAACAAGCCAGAAAGACAGTCGGTTTCTAATCGCGCCGCCCACCTCTGCTTCGGCGACTTTGGGCTCCGTTGCCAAGCGAATCTTTAGAACAGTGATCGCCAAGATGCCCGCCACGGGGTAGAGAAGCAACGGGTACAAACCCGCCAGACCGTACTGAGAGACCAATATAGTGGAGATAGCTCCGCCGCTGGCGAAGCCCAGAAAGCCCCCGGTCATGAAAACAGCGGTACTGATGGCGGGCGGAATCTGATTGAGCACATGTACCGCTCTGAGCCCTT
>CAZPJZ010000015.1:0-14890 GCA_964586995.1 uncultured Pirellulales bacterium
GGTCACGTCCAAATACCCCGTAGGGTATGCTCTGCATACCGCTTCTTGTGTTATGCCCCGGACGCTGACGGCCTTACACTTGCAGCCAGACCCGTAGGGTATGCACATCTGTGCATACCGCCATCATCTTTCTTAGATTCGTTGGTATGCACAGCATACCCTACCGTAGCCGAACGTGCTCGGGGGCAGCGAGACCTTGCCCCCGCGTCTTCTTGCCAAAGACAAGAGCCGGGGGCAGGAACACACGTGGTCTCCGCCGACAAAACTTGCGTTTTCCTCTTGAAATGCGGCGCCCTTATTTGGTATAAATATTATCCAGCGGGCTTAGGAATTTTGCAGCTCCTAAGCTCCGGCCATACAGTTTGGTGCCAGGAAAACTCAGTTCATGCTTAAGGGAAGGAGGTGAGGTCAAGTCGCAAGAGTCTCTGCAGCTAAACATTTAGCGTCACGGCTCTCCGAGGGCTTAGTTATTTTTTGTGTTCGACATATTTGGAAGGAGGATCAGTATGTGCAGAAAATTGACTTACCTAATCTCTTTTGTTCTGGTGTTTGGCCTGGCCGATGAGGCTTTTGCTCAGGCAGCCGGGGATCCAAATTTAGTTATATACTATTCCTTTGAAGATGTCGGTACGATTGTCCCCGATGAATCGGGCAAAGGCCACGATGGCGCCGTGTGCGGGGACGTCTCAGCGTATGCCAGCGGCAAGTACTATGGAGCTGCCAAATTCCAGGGCAGAGGTGGACCGACAGGCTATAGTTATCTCGATCTGAACGGCCCTGGTTTCCCTGCCCAAGATATCCCAACATCTGCTATCACACTTGCTGTCTGGGTAAAATGTCAGAACACAGCCGATCATCACGCTACAGTCAATGCCAGAGCATCTGACAACACATGGGTTATGCACGCTGAGGTTCGTAGTGGGGGCAATTACAGATGGCTGCTCCGCGCCTATCAGCCGAGTACTACGATCTTTGATATGCAAGTCGGGACCGTAAAGTGGGATGAATGGACCCACTACGCGGGAACGTACGACAAAGCGACCGGCAAGGCGGTCCTGTATATCAACGGGGAAGTAATCCAGCAACAAAATGTCACAACCCCTCTGAGCATAGCCGGTGATTGGGGCACGGGTGCTCGCGTGGGATACAACGTTGACAATGCAAGGCCGTTCACCGGCATTATGGATGAGCTGTACCTATTCACGCGGGCGCTGTCGCAGGATGAGATAAAGGCTTTGCGTGACTCTCCGGGTCTGATATCAGAAAAGGCCTCTCATCCCAAGCCGGCAAATGGCTCTGAGCTCCAGGCTACGTGGGCGTCCCTTTCCTGGCTGCCGGGAGTTGACGCGGTCTCACATAATGTGTATTTCGGCGAGAATTTTCAGGATGTAAACGACGGCACCGCCGGTACGTTCCAACGCAACCAAACCCCGACGCAATTTACTGTTGGCATCGCCGGCTCTCCTTACCCAGCAGGTCTTGTCCCGGGCACGACATACTACTGGCGGATCGATGAGGTCGGGGCTGACGGAACTACCACCTACAAAGGCGATGTCTGGAGCTTCTGGCTTCGCCCCCCGACAGCTTGGAACCCCAGCCCGTCTGACGGCGCCAAATGGGTCGACCCAAATGCCAACCTTAGCTGGAGCCCGGGTTCCGGTGCGGTTTGGCACCTTGTATACTTCGGCGACAATGTCGACAGCGTGAACAACGCCACTGGCGCGCCGCCCCAGATAGAGACAACCTACGAGCCTGCTGGCCCCCTTGGATTCGAGAAGGTTTATTACTGGAGGGTCGACCAGTTCGATGGTTCTGCGACGCATAAGGGCAACGTCTGGCGCTTTACGACTATGCGCTCCGACAGCGGCATCAAGGGACAATATTACAAGGATGAGTTGAAAACTTTGGTACTAACCCGCGTAGACCCTGGAATCAACTTTGACTGGGGCTCTGCTGCGCCGGATGCGAAGGTGCCCGCGGATAATTTCTCCGTCAGATGGACCGGCGAGCTGGAAGTGCCGTTCACCTCGGCCTGGACCTTCACCACCAACTGCGATGATAATGTGCGCCTGTGGGTGAATAACAAAAAGCTAATCGACCGCTGGATAGGTCAGCAGTCGGGCGTTGAATGGACCGGGACAATTAACCTTGCCGAAGGGCAGAAATACAGCATTGTAATGGAGTACTATGAGAATACCGGAAATGCGCGTGCGATACTGTACTGGAATAGCCCGTACTGGCTGAGTCCATATCAGCCAAAGCAGGTTATTCCGCAGGGTGCATTCTCGCTGCCGCTATGGGCCAGAAGTCCCAACCCGGCCAACGGCGCTGCAAATGTAAAGCATACGCCCAAACTTGCGTGGGTGGCGGGAGACAACGCTGCTAAGCACAACGTGTACTTCGGCACTGACGCTGCTGCGGTGGCAAACGCCACCACGGCCTCAACAGGCATCTATCGAGGCCAGCAGGACCTTGCCGCTGCCAGCTACGTGCCCAGCGAAGCGCCGCTGCCGTGGAACAAGACTTACTACTGGCGTATTGACGAGGCCAACGGCGTTGACGTATGGCCAGGCCACCTCTGGAGCTTTACCACCGCCAACTTCATCGTGGTCGATGACTTTGAGGACTACACCGATGACGTTGGCAGCAGAATCTTTCAGACCTGGCGGGATGGATTTGGCTTCACCGAACCGGCCCCCGGCTATGCCGGCAACGGCACCGGCTCGGCTGTAGGTGGCGCTTCCGCTCCGTTTGCCGAGCAGACTATTACCCATAATGGTAGCTACCAGTCGATGCCGTTAGGTTACGACAACAGCGGCGCAGGCGGTAAAGCCCGCTACTCAGAAACCTTCCGAGAGTGGGCTGCGCCGCAGGATTGGACGATTAATAATGTCAAGGCCTTGACGCTGTACTTCTGTGGTAAGACTGATAACGCCGCTGAACAGCTATATGTGGCGCTGGAGGATAGTGCCGGCCAAGTTAAGGTCGTGAACTGTCCCGATATAGCGGCTGTTAAAAATGCCGCCTGGCAGGAATGGAACATAGAGCTAACGCAATTTGCCGGCGTGAATCTTGCTGCCATCAAGAAGATTTATATTGGCCTGGGCAATCGAGCCAGTCCCACGCTTGGCGGTACGGGCACGATATTCATCGATGATATCGGGGTGTATCCCAGCAGATGCATTCCTTCGAAGGGTAAGCCCGCAGCCGATCTGAGCGGCGATTGCATCGTGGACTACGCAGACCTTGACATTATGGCGGGCGAATGGCTTGCCAAAGGTGTTGCCGTTGTAGCCGACCTGGATGGCGATGACGATGTTGACGTCAAGGACTTTGCTGTCTTGGCCGATGCGTGGCTGGACCGGCTATTCTGGCCATAGCGTGTGGTTAGCCTGAGTCGTTGAAGTTTGGTATCATGGCGGGGCCTATCCCCGTTTGTTGGGACAGGTCCCGCTTTTCAAGCAGGTGCTTCCGTATAAGACAGTTAATATCCCAATCTGCCCCAGATAGCCTTCTGCATCTTTTGCAAATCGGCCAGGCCCTCGTCGGTAGTAGGCGTGTAATGGTGCGGCGGGTTTGCCATCTTGCCGACCTTTAGCGTCTCTGCCCCTCCATACTTCCAGTAATCGCTGTGGCCATCAGCGAAAGAGACGTTTGTGCCGTCAGCGTGTCGGACAAACGGTGGGTCCCACCATCTGGGTGTAACGTAGTGAATAGCATAGCTATCCGGAGTTATCCGGCCCTCGTCAAGAAAAACGAGTCTATATGCCGGAGCGGGAACAGTAATTTCTGCTCTCCTCTTAACCATCAGCACCGTCGGGCCCACTCTCACTCCCTGGTTGCCGACATAAGTTCCAGTTGCATCGAAACAACCGTTCATACCGTAACCTGTTGAGTACGTGCGCATCTCTCCACGAATACCTGTCGGGCACCGGTAAACCTTTTCGCTTTTGCAGTATGGAAATAGCGCTCCGAGTCGGATAGCTTGTATTTGTATGTCTAACGGTCGTTGTTCTCCCTGCGCAAAGTTACTTGCGCAATCGTTGCCTACCCAATATCGCTCGCCCTTATGAGGGCCGGATGTGGGCACGGGTGCAGCGGCGGGGGCAGTAGGGGCCCAATAGGCTTCTCCGTTGACAATCCTGTCATCGTTCTCATCTGCATACATAATCCAGCACAGTGTCAGTGTCTTGATATGGTTAAGGCAAACTGCGCGTCTTCCCTGCTCTCTGGCCCGATTCAGTGTGGGCATCAGGATTGCCATCAGTATTGCGATGATGGCGATTACCACCAGAAGCTCTATTAAGGTAAAGCCCTTGTCTTTCTGCATTGCCGGTTTCGTCCGTTAAGGCAGTTATTTAACCGGCAGTTTCAACCGAGAACGGCGCAACCGCCGACCTTGTCTATGTTAATTATAAAACCCTCGGCCAACCAATGCAAGTCAATGTGATTATATCTGGCTTGGCAATAGCCGTCTATTGTGGAGGATCGCCGCACCAGCACAACAAAGAGCCCGCAACCATCCCGGTTCTGATTTTGTTTTCACGAGCACGAAGCTTGTGCTACGCTTACTCGGTCAGCAGGTCCAGTTTGCACTTTGAGGAAAAGCTCAGCGCTCTGGCCAAATCTGCGGCCTGCCTGTGCCGGACACGGCAGACAGGGCCGATAAGATGTAGCCACGAAGACACGAGGTCACAAAGAAATTGATACCAATTGGGACAAAGTAGCCACGAAGACATTAACCCGCCACGGCGGGCAAGAGTCACAAAGGACCGCAAGCTCAAATCTCGCCACGAAGGCACAAAGTCACAAAGAAATTGATACCAATAAGGGCAAAAGTTCGTGTCTTAGTGTCTTTGTGGCACGAATGTGTCTTAGTGTCTTTGTGGCAGCAATGTGTCTTGGTGCCTTGGTGGCAGAAATTCAGCTGCTGTCTTGACAGTGGGCGGGAGTTTATAGTAAAAAAGCACTATATTGTACCGTCCACGTTGCCTTAAACGAAAGGTAAGGATATATGGAAAAAAGTCCATACAACCCGTTTTATACGGCACAATCTCAGTTTGACAAGGTAGCCGCCATTCTGGAGCTAGATGAGGGGGTCAGGGAGTTATTGCGGCAGCCAATGCGTGAATACCAGTTCACTATACCGACACGTATGGATGACGGGATGTTCAAGGTGTTTAAGGGCTTTCGCGTGCAGCACAACGACGCACGCGGTCCGGCAAAAGGCGGTATCCGTTTTCACCCGATGGAGACCATCGACACCGTACGAGCCCTGGCAATGTGGATGACCTGGAAGTGTTCAGTGGTCGATATTCCGTTAGGCGGCGGAAAGGGCGGCGTGGTGTGCGACCCTCACCATCTCAGTATGCACGAGCAGGAGCAAATCTGCCGCGGCTGGGTGCGTCAGATCGCCAAAAACATCGGTCCTGTCAGTGATGTTCCCGCTCCGGACATAATGACCAACGGACAGCATATGCTGTGGATGCTGGATGAATACGAGACGATCCACGCCGGGCGTTACCCAGGTTTTATTACCGGCAAACCGGTCGGCATGGGCGGCTCTTTGGGCCGGACCGAGGCCACGGGATTTGGTCTTATTTACGTATTGCGCGAGGCGCTTAAGGAACTGGGGCTGTCGCCTGCTCATGTTACCGCCAGTGTACAGGGATTCGGCAATGTGGCACAGCATGCGGTGCAGTTGTTCATCCAGACGTGCGGAACGGTTGTCGCCATCTCCTGCTGGGACCAGGCGGACAAGACTTCCTACACGTACCGTAAAAAAGACGGCATTAACCTGGAGGAACTTCGGAGCATCTCGGACAAGTTCGGCGGCATCGACAAGAACCATGCTCGTGACCTCGGCTACGAGATGCTGCCGGGCCATGCCTGGCTTGAGCAGGACGTAGACATCCTGATGCCGGCGGCGCTCGAGAATCAAATCAACGGCGAGAATGTCAAAAAAATCTCGGCCAACGTCAAGGTCATCGCTGAAGGTGCCAACGGTCCGACTACCCCTGAAGCGGATGAGATTATAAAACAGCGCAAGATTTTTGTGCTGCCGGATTTCCTTGCAAACGCGGGCGGCGTGACATGCAGTTACTTTGAGCAGGTACAGTGCAACGCCAACTACTTCTGGGAGAAGGACGAAGTGCTCTCTAAATTGGATACGAAAATGACGTCGGCTTTTACGTCCGTGAGCGAGCTGGCGCGCAAACAAAATCTCTATATGCGCGATGCCGCGTACGTCATCGCCATCAGCAGGGTTGCACAGGCCGTCAAGCAGCGAGGCTGGGCTTAATAGATTCACGATCTTCCCTGTCTGTGTAAGGAGTATGCCGGGCTGACCGACCTTGTTTTTTCTGGGATTTGCATCGTGTTTCAGATGCCGTTTGGAAAAGCGGATATTTATGAAAGATGAGAAACAAGCAGAAAATCATCTCCATGGCCTGCGTGAACGGGCGAAGGAGCTGGACTGCCTCTACAAAGTTGAGGAGCTGCTGGCCGGTGAAACCCGCCCGCTTCCCGAGATTTTTCGAGATATCATCGCGACTATTCCCTGCGGCTGGCAGTACCCTAAGTTCTGTCAGGCGAAAATTGTGTGTGAAGATACAGTCTATGAGCCTCCGAATTATGTACAGACACCGTGGAAGGACACTGCACCGATCCGGGTGGAAAACAAAACAATAGGTTTTGTCGAAGTCTCTTATGTAAGCGAGATGCCGTCCTCAAGCGAAGGATTGTTTCTGGAGAAAGAAAGCAAGTTGATCCACACCGTCGCCGACCGCATCGGACAGACCGTCTTCCAGCGAAGGCTGGGAAAACTGCTGCTTGAGAGAGAGGCCGCCAACCGCGTCCTGGCCACCAAAAGCAATCGTGAATGGATGGTGATTGTTGATTTGCTGCGCCGCACGGATGAGAAGCTCTATCTCTACACCTCACGCAAAATGCTGCACCACTTGTTCTGGAGTGGCGTCAAGGAATCGCGGAAGGTGCTGAACATGTTTGGGGCGGATTTTGCAGCGAATCATACAGAAGGCAGGGGCGAGAGCAATATTCCCAGTCAAAAACAATCGCGGGAGAGCATTTTCGCGGCCAGCGAGCATGTGTTTGCCATTGCGGCTCGTCATCTGAACGATGAAGAGATCCTTTCGTGTCTGCACAAGTGGATTCAGGAGAACAAACTGAGTTTTCTGATCAAGACCGTGGACACCGGGAACGGCCCGCTGGGAGCGGTGATTGACGCCATTCTGCGCTACCGTGCCCTGCCGCCTGAGGAATCCGTTCTCGCACCCTCGACAGAGGAATGGTTGAAGGTTTCGCTGATTCGACGGTTTTTCTCAGATAACAGCAGTTTCATCAATATCGCCAAGCGGTACCTGCATGTAGCCGATTTCTTTGATCTGGCCACGCACATCATCTACCCATCCGGAGGCAGCGGACGTTTGGGGGGGAAGAGCACAGGACTCTTTTTGGCGCGGCATATTTTGATGAGAGCGGCTGATGAAGAGAAACTGTTTGCGGACATCAAAACGCCCAAAACCTGGTACCTGACGGCCGACTGCATGACGGATTTCCTGCGATATAACGGCCTGGAGGATGTGAATCAGCAGAAGTATAAAGACCTCGAGCAGATTCGCATTGAGTACCCTAATATCATTCAGCTTTTTAAGCATGCACGTTTCCCGGATGACATCTCCAAAAGACTCTCTCTGGCACTGGACGATCTGGGTGATCATTCGATCATTGTACGCAGTTCCAGTCTCCTTGAGGATCGCGAGGGGACAGCCTTTTCGGGCAAGTACAAGAGTCTCTTTCTGTCTAATCACGGCAGCAAGGAGTCTCGGCTGGAGGCTTTGTCGGATGCCATCGCCGAGATCTATGCCTCGGTATTCGCTCCGGACCCCATCCTGTACCGCTGCGAACACGGGCTGGTCGATTTTCGTGAAGAGATGGGTATTATGATCCAGGAGGTCGTGGGGACACGGATAGGGCCTTATCTGGCGCCGGCTTTCGCAGGGGTCGCATTCAGCAGCAACGAGTTCCGCTGGTCGCCGCGTCTGAAGCGTGAGGACGGTTTAGTCCGGCTGGTGCCCGGCCTCGGCACTCGCGCGGTGGACCGAATAAGCAACGATTACCCGGTGCTGCTTTCTCCGGGCCAGCCCGCATTGAGGGTCAATGTCAGCCCTGATGAGATCCGCCATTACTCACCTTCCCAGATTGATGTAATCAACCTGGATGCCCAACGTTTCGAGACGATCCCTCTCAAACGCCTCCTGTATGAATACGGCCATGAGATACCCAACCTGCATCACTTGGTTTGTGTCTATAAGGAGGGGAATATCCACCGGGCTTCCGCCATGGAGATTGACGTACAACGTGACGAGCTGGTCGTTACCTTTGACGGCCTCATCAATCGCACAAATTTCGTCAAACAGGTTCGCGCTATTCTGCTGGCACTGCAGGAGGGGCTTGGCACGCCGGTCGATATTGAATTTGCATCAGACGGTAAGTCTTTCTATCTGCTGCAGTGTCGTTCGCAGTACACGGAGAGCGACGTGTCAACGAGCGCCATACCGCAGGATATTCCGGTTGGCAAGACTTTGTTCACGGCAAACCGCTTTATATCAAACGGGCTTGTCCCGGACATTACGCACGTCGTCTACATCTCGCCGCAACGATACGCCGAACAGTCAAGCATGGACGCATTGGTGGACATCGGACGTGCGGTTGGACGGCTGAATGCCCTCCTGCCCAAGCGCCGATTCATTCTGATGGGGCCTGGACGGTGGGGCAGCCGAGGCGATATCAAACAGGGTGTGCAGGTCACTTATTCCGATATCAGTAATACGGCCGTGCTTATCGAGATTGCTCTCAAGAAGGGAACTTACTCTCCGGAGCCTTCCTTTGGCACGCACTTCTTTCAAGACATGGTCGAGGCGCGGATACGCTATATCCCGCTCTACCCCGATGACCAGAACGTTGTTTTCAACGACCAATTTCTGAACAGTTCATATAATATGTTGCCCGCCATATTGCCTGAATACGCACATTTGGCCGATGTGGTCCATGTGGTTGATGTGCCCTCCTGTGAGAACGGCAACGTGCTGAAGATATTGATGAATGCCGATATTAGCCGGGCTATCGGATTCTTCGCCGAACCCGCGGCCGTCAGCGATAAGCCGGTTGTAAAAGTTCCCCCAACCGAGTCGCGTTCAGAGGATTTTTGGCGGTGGCGCCATCGGATGGCCGAGCAGCTTGCCCTGCGACTGAAGCCCGAGCGGTTTGGCGTACAGGCAATTTACCTCATCGGTTCCACTGCCAATGCCACAGCAGGACCGGGCAGCGATATTGACTTGCTCGTACATTTTGACGGCAGCCCCGTCCAGAAGCAAGAGCTGCTGCTCTGGTTGGAGGGATGGAGTCTGAGCCTGGCGGAACAGAATTATCTTCGGACAGGGTACATGACCGAAGGGCTACTGGATGTACATATGGTGACGGATTCGGATATTAAAGCCCGCACCAGCTTTGCAGCAAAGATAGACGCTATCACCGACCCGGCTTTACCGCTCCAGATGATGGGATAGGCCAAGAGTTGGGAACAGGACAGTCACTCTGTAAGCGCCCAAGCTGGTTCTTCGTTTGGTCTCTCGCTGGCCTGACTCTTTCTCACCTGTTGTCCGCCCATCACGGATTGCCTTGCCTGTTCACGTTTGTGAAAGAAATGGGAATTTCATTGTAAGGAGCAGTTTGATGCGTGAATTTGGTCGGATGAGATGGCGGGGGGCGGTGTGCTGCGGGCTTGTCTTGGCGGCCGGACTCTCGGCCAAGCCGCAGGGGATTAGATTTACGGTGACCAACCAATTCGGCTACGATGAGTTCCTGCAATTCTGTGAGCAGACCGGGGCCGAGGCAATCGTGGTGGTGAACTTCCGCGATGGATTGTTGAGGAACAAGCCGCTAAAGGAGGCGGCGGCCCATGCCGCGGCCCTGGTGGCCTACTGCAATGCGCCGGTGGCGGCGAACTTACCCGACGGGATGTCCGTCTGGCCGGAGCTGCGGGAGAAAAACGGACGGACGAAGCCCTACGGGGTCAAGTATTTTCAGATCGGCAACGAGACGTGGGCCTTCCTTAACGAGGCCCAGAAGCTGGCGCCGCAGGGCCTGGGGCAATACTACGTGGATTGTCTGAAGGCTTACATCGATGCGATCAAGGCGGTAGACCCCCAGATCAAGATCATCGTGGATGGGCATGATGGATCTCTGCGCGGGGTGGTTCCGCTGGCTTTGGAGCAGCTCGGCGGGCGAATCGACTATTTCGCGACACATTTCTATCGGCCCTGGGCAATCGCGGAGGTCTTTCGTGCCGGGCGGAAGGTGCAGATCGAGGAACTCTCGGCCGAGGACGCCTGGTATGCATGGACAGCGATGACGGAGTTCGACGAGCACGGACAAGGCGTCTACCATTCACCGGGCCTTGAGGCCGCCAGGCGAGCCGGGTGCCGAGTGGCGATCACGGAGTGGAACTGGAACGGGTGGTGGCGTGATACAGCATCGCCGCCGCTGAATTCACGGTGGGCCAAGGGCGTGGGGGCCGCCGGATTCATTCATGCTATGATGCGCTCTGGCGATGTGATCGATATGGCCTGTCAATCGATGCTGGTGGGGATGGGCTGGGGGATTTCCGCCATACACGTGGATCCTGCGGCCGTGAAGGACCCGGTCTATCTTCCGACGGGACAGTTGACGGCGTTTTATTCGAAGCATCATGGGGACCGGCTCGTGAAGGTCGATGCGGCGGGCGTACCCACTTACGAGCAGCCCTACCGCATGGGTGGGATCATGCCCAGTAAAAAGGTCGCCGTGATCGACGTGGTGGCCACGGCCAGCGAGACCGCCGTGTATATCCATGCAATCAACCGCAGCTTCGACAAGGCGATGGAGGTCGTGATAGAACTGTCGGGATTCCAGGCTGGTGGCGGGACCGTTCACCGCATGGTGCGAGGCAGGCTCAACGACGCGCCGAAGGACGGCCAGCCCGATCAGATCGGTCGTGAAATCGAGCGCAAGATCCAAGGGTCGCCCGAGCCATTGAAGGTAACGCTACCGAAGCGGTCGGTCTCGTGTGTCGAAATTCCACTGGCTCGGTCGACGGCACTTCCCTCACCCGGAACATTTTCGATTTGCGATTGACGATTGTGGATTGCAATCGAAAACCGAAAATCCAAAATCGAAAATCTCACCTGTCCCTGTCGAGCGTCCCGACGCTGCTGATTTCCAGATGACACTGTCAGCGGCCTGCCTGCCGTGACGGGCACGGCGCAGGCAGGCAGCACGCCAGCGCGCTCAATCAGGCGAGATTTTCCGTAGGACCGGTGGCGCAGAACCCCCCGTGAAACGGGGGGCTAAATATTTAGCCCCGCCTTTTAGGCGGGGCTTCGCACCACTGAGACCATGTACCACCCGCAGGATACAGACAACTCTGATGATGTCAGACGTCAGAAGTCAGAGGTCGGAACATCTGTCTTCTGTTTTAATCCGTGCCAGATATGCTCTATGGCTGCGGCCAGAGTAGCTCTTCAAGCCACTGCTCGGCCAAGACGGCGTAGTCCTTCAAGTCAACCGTGCTATCCGCGTTCAGGTTGGCAGGATCAGGACCGCTGACGAGCCAATCGGCTGCCATTACCTCCAGGTCCCTGAAATCAACCACGCAGTTGCTGTCCATATCGGCCGCCGACAGTGTTAGCTTATCGGGAACACATCTGGGCCGATACAGACGGATGTCATCGAAGTACACCAAACCTGAGCCACCAATCTGCGGATTGTCCCTGTCGCCGAAGCCGATAGTGATGCTGTTGACACCGGCCAGGTTGACGCCCTGGGCTTCAAAGTCCTTCAGGTCGATGTTCCATTCTGTCCAGGTGTCGATCTGTGCTGCATCCGGATCATCATGGTAGACGACCGCCGGCGGGCCGGTGCTGCCGGCTACTGCCACGTACATCGGCTCGGCATCGTTACTGAGCATAGTTGTACCGCCGATGACCTCATCCGTCCAGATCGGCGGAGTAACTGAGCCGGTGAGCTCGACCTCAGAGAATTGAGCCTTGCAGATTGCATTAACGTTATGGCTGGTCAGTGCCAAGCCTATGTACACCTCCGGAGGCATTACCACATATTGCGGATTCGATTTGAACGCCTGCCATGTCACGCCATCACTGGAGCAGTAGGCGCGAAAGCTGTTGTTGGAGCTATCATGCTCTAATTTCACCCAGTACGGTGCGGTGATGGGCAATCCCTGGGGCGTTTCTCCTATTGTGTCGCCTCCTGCATCCGCGCCGAGGGCCGTCCTATACTGGAATTTACATCCCGCGCCGGGCGTGATGTATACCGCTACGTATGGCGAGCCGGCGTCTAAATTCCGCCGAATCATCACGCCGGCCTTGGCCTGGATGTGCGTTTGCTCCACGCTGAGCACCCGCGCCACAATCGAGCCGGACCCAGTAAGCCGCTTGTAGGCATAGCGGAACTGGTCGGATGTCTTCCAGATGTCTGCGCCGGAGGCGGTCATCGTGTAGATTCCCGGCGGCTGCTCTTTGAAGCCCGCCGCATAGCCCCTGAACCATAATGTCAGCGCCTTGACGCCATACTGGGTCCAGTCACGCGGGTAGTCCAGCACGAAGGTTGCCTCGGAGTAGTAGCGATTGATCTGCCCGCCACAGATATTGATACCCGTGCCCCTATTGTTGTAATACAGCGGCATTGACTGCTCCGCCGAGTTGACGATAGTCTGCTCGGCGTAAGGAGATTGTGCGTGACCTACAACCGCGCCGGTCCCGTTGCCACAATAGCCCGTGTAGCCATATCCACATTTCCACGCCTCAAATATCCTGTCCGGAGAGCTGTTGTTATAGTCCTCAAAATCCTCCACGGAAATATAGTCCGCTACTGCGAATTGCCAGATTCTGCCTTTGCTGATCGTTTTGTCGGTATTATATTCATCGATCCGCCAGTAGTAAGGCCCGCCGCCCCATTCAACGCCTTCGGCAGGAGTATAGCTGGTGGCAGCCTGTCGGCCTCGATATATGCCGGTTGTATCGGATGTATCGGCCTCGGCAACGGCGGTTTTATCGATGCCAAAGTACACATCGTGCTGATCTGCAAATTCTCCGGGCGACCAGCTAAGGGGAAGCGCACGGGGCAAGTCCGGGGTCGAGCCATTCGCCGGGCTTTCGTTCCAGGCAAGTCCCGTTTCTCCTCTCATAACCTGCAGTAAATCCTCCGCGGAGAGGGCTTTATTGTAGATGCGGACATCGTCGATAAGACCGTTCCATGCGCCGGTGGCGCCTGGCTCGCCACCCTTGCCGACTATCAATTTCGTACAACCTATAACGCTGCTGCCGGGTTCAGCCGGAGAGTCGTTGAATGTCGGCGTGTTTTCTCTTGCGTTGATGTAGAATCTTACTATGTCTCCGCTGCTCCATGTCATTGCAACATGCATCCACTCGGTAGACTGGACGTTATTGGAGCTTTCTAATCGCTGTGCATGATGTGTAGAATTCGGCTGCCTGGCTCTCACGACCATCTTAAATAGATTAACGCCTCCTCCAGCATAACCGGCACGATCGTAGCGCATTGCCACCCCATAATCGTCGCGGCGCGAGGGTTCCTCGCTGTTGATGAAACCCCGGTCGGTGCCAATCTCATCAGCCTTGATCCACGTACAGACCGTCACGGCACGCAAGCCGTTTATGTAGCTCTCAGCATCCTCGTCAACGACGTAGTCACCCGTTGTGCCGTGAAAGTCCAGGCACTCACCTATCCGGCCGTTCAGCACATAAGTCGCCCCTTTAATAGTACCATGATGGTTATAGCCGGAATAATCAAAGGCCACCGTTTCCGAACCTATGTCAAACTTCCACCATAAAAGATGATTAGGGTCGTCAATGGGCACGTCTGGTATTGTCGAGAAACTCCAGACATTGCCTTTATGCGTGGTAACGCCATCAGACTCATCAATCCGCCAGTAGTAAGTCTGGCCTTTTTCAAGAATATCGGGCTCATAGAATGTGGACGTCCTGCGGCCCATGTACTCGAGTGAGTCTGGTGTGGCATTCCTCACGGCATTTTCATCCGTGCCGATGTACACACGGTGGAGTTGAGCACCGATACCAGCCGTCCAGCGAAGAGTAGCATCCAGAGCTACAAACGTGGCGCCATCAGGCGGGTCAGGATTATAGGCAGTCTGGACTGCAATCCTAACACTCCAGACGTCGCCTTTCCAGGGACTGCTCGGATGGAGTTCATTGACTTCGTCGATCCGCCAGTAGTAAGTCGTGTCCGGGACAAGACCGTCCGGATAGGCAAAGTCAGCAAGGCCGGCGATAAAAGAGGTGTCAAGCTGGTTACCCTGAAATGCATCTGTATCTGGCGTACCATTTTTGACATCATCAAAGTTGTCGCCGAGGTACACATCGTGGGAGACTGCGGCATCTCCCGGCGACCAGCTAAGAGTGACCCATGTATCCGGATGTACGGTACCGTCTTCTGGGTCTGGACCATAGGCCTTGAATACTTCAACACGCGCAATGTCCACAAACACAAGACCGGTTTTGATGGCCCCAGGTGCCGGTCGGATGGTCAAGCGACCATCTTTTACCAGAACCGTCACATCGTACTCGTCGAAGTTGCCCCGGCCGTCTATATCTGCCAGAATAGTACCTTCCACATCCACGTTACTGATATGGTCGTTGTAATAGGCATCACCGCAGACCAGAAATATATCGTAGATGCCGATTGGCAATTCGATTTCCCACGTCCTGTCTACCGGATCCTGCATCTCGATATTGGTGTCGTAACGCTGGTCAGAGTGGGTACCGGCGCGATCGTGCGC